>CAYQKF010000055.1:0-32879 GCA_964417935.1 uncultured Pirellulales bacterium | reverse complement strand
TGGGTAGTGTACGGTTTAAAAGAAGGAAAAAATAGGTGACTGTCCCTAGTTTTTAACAATAGTCAAAAGAAAACGGCTAAAAATGCACTTTTTTTTGGCCGCCTTTTTTCCTATTGAAATCGGAACTCTATCCCCTATAATCTCCCTAAAGCATGCAGAATTAACTGCTTTGGCGGGAATTGAGGTTTGCACTTGACGTATCAGAGAATTTTGGGTAGTGTACGGTTTGGGTAGTGTACGGTTTAAAAGAAGGAAAAAATAGGTGACTGTCCCTAGTTTTTATAGTTTTTATAGTTTTTACCAGATTACACAACCTGTACGCAACCAAAATCTCTGAAAGTTTGCTAACTGAATTGTCTGTACTAAGTTACATAAAACCCACGGCGGTTCAGTAAACCGTCGCCTAAATCAAATCACAGCATTAAGTAAAAAAAACCACCTATTTGATTGTCATTTCTTTCTTGACAGGTCGGAATTTTTTTGCATTTTATGAGAGTACAACATCGGCTGGGATTCCTCTGAATGACGAGAAGTCCGGGATGTTATACGGAAACCATATAACCACTGATAGTTCTGTTGTGAGGAAGGGCTGAGTGGCAATTTTCACCTATCAATAGATGTGCGAGGTTATAGTTGAGCAACAACGAAAAATGATTATAACCAACACATCTTCTTCGTTAACGATGATCCCTATTTGCTGTTGATTAGGCTTAAACTTGACATATTTCGAAATACTCAGTGTATTCTTGCTTGACAGGCTCAGTGAAAGTTCATATGTAAGTGTGCTTATTGATTGTTGACTCGGTGGAAACCGTAGTCTAATGGATTGTTTTCTCTAATCTTTTTTCATCGTAAGGAGAGCATGTTATGGCAAAGAAGAAGGTCGCGAAGAAGGCACCTGCTAAGCCGATGACCAAGAGTGAGATCGTATCGGGAATCGTCGATGCGACAGGATTGACAAAGAAGGATATTAATTCTGTGTTTGAAGCAATGGCTGCTCAAATTAAAAAGAGTCTCGGTCGAGGCGGTGCCGGTGCATACACCGTACTCGGCTTGATGAAGTTGCTCGTACAGCGAAAACCTGCAACCAAGGCTCGTAAGGGTATCAACCCCTTCACTGGCGAAGAAACTGTATTCAAGGCCAAGCCAGCGCGTAATATTGTGAAGATTCGACCACTTAAGAATCTGAAAGACATGGTTTGACCTTTGGAAGAATAAAGACACGTTAAACAGGCCCACATTATATTATCATTTTGTGGGTCTATTTTTTATCTATATCTCCAGCAGATCGAAAATATTTATTCATCATGCGCATGCCACACGGGCATCGGACCACTGCAAGGATAACCAGCTCCAACACCCCACCTCGACCTACGATTGGCCATTACATAAGCAGATTCACGATGTCCTTTAACATAAGTAACTGATTTGGCGACTGGTTAGATGTTGTCATTCGAGCCCTGTATGAATAAATGTACCCTACGGGGTAGTCTACCGGATTGCCGCAGCAGCAGTCACGTTGGGCTCAGCAGACGGGGCAGGCTCAGATTTCTTACAGCCATTCAGCACAATCAGCCCGACCACCAAGAGACTTGCTAAGAGAAGGATTGTCTTAAATTGTTTCGTTTTGCCATTCATTTTGGTCTCCTTTCAAAGAATTTTCCCGAAACTCAATTTGATACGAATAATCTACAATACCACAAAACCTAATATATTTCAATAGCCGTTTTTTCACACAAACTAACGCTCACCGCACCATTTTAACTATTACCCTGAAAAATAGGAGGAAGCAGGGCTGAGGTGCGGAGGGAGAGGAAAAAGCGAGATATCCCTCAGCCCTGCGAATGTGCTCTAATAAATAATATATCAAAAAGCTCTATGCAAAGACTATCCATTTAGAAACTCTCGCGATGAGATAATTGTACAACCATCGCTCCTGCGGTGTCAAGCCATAATTGCCTATTTTTCAAAGAAATAATGGCTGGATTTTTTGGTCTCGGCTCCTTAATTCCGCACAGCCGTCCGCCGCTTCTTATGATAGTTTCGGTTAGCTTTCTTTGAACATTCCTTGCACAGGAACTTCAAGCCGTCTTTACGCAATCTATCTTTGTAGAACTCACGTTCAGCCTTCCATTTTTTGCACCGGCTACATCGTTTTTGTTTCACTCTATTAACAATCCGATGTCGTTTTTCATATCGGAGGTATTTTGCAGGGCCTCTGTTTTTCATGTAATATCTGCGTTTATACTCACGCTCGCAGTCTTTGCACCAAAACCTCAGACCATCTTTGTTCTTACGATTCTTACTAAACTCACTTTCGTCTTTCCGCTTTTTGCATTTGGTACAGCGTTTCTGCTTCACGCCATCAATGGTCCGATGGCTCTCCTCATATCTGAAGTGTTTTTTCACAGGTCCCCTGATTCTCCTGTAACGTCTGCGGCTATACTCACGGTAGCACTTTTTGCACCACAAACTCAACCCGTCCTTGCAGGTACGATTCCTACCGAACTCACTCTTGCTTTTTAACTTCTTACATTTGGTACACCGCTTCATTTCTGCCTCTCGGCCTATGTTTTACTACTAATTCCAGACAGCCAAATAGGTCAGCAGGACTTTTACATCTTTCCTTTTCGCCTTCTTTTCCTTAGGCCCAATTTGGCTATTCTCAATCTTGTCGCCAGTACTGTTCTTCCAATCTGGTCGGCTATCTGCTGTGCGGTTTTAGTGGGATAAAGTTTCCTTATCAGGTTAAGCTCTTTCTTTGACCAGATACGCTTTGGTTTGCTAATTCCCAATTTGTGTGCTCTGCCCGTTACCGCCGGGACAGTCCGTCCAAGCTGGTTCGCTATATCTCGCAGGCTATTATGTGGGTATAGTTTCTTAAGGAGAGTGTCCTCTTGTCTTGACCAAACGGTAGCTGTTCCCACTTTTTTGAGGCCGTTGAGATATGCTATTGCTTTCACCGACTGCAAAGGCTGCCCAAGTTTATCAGCTATGCTTTGCGTGTCCTCAGTCGGGTAAAGTTTCTTGAGTAGCTTGATTTCATTGGCTGACCACCGATGACATTCCCTTGTTTTAATCCCCATGTTGTATGCTTTTTGTCTTACCGTTGCCAGAGACCTTCCAGTTTGCTCAGCTATTTCCCTTGCTCTTCCACGTGGGAAAAGTTTCTTTAGCAGCTTAACTTCATCTTTAGACCATGAAACCCCTTTTTGTTTCTTGCTCTTTACCATTCTTCCTTAGTTCCTTACTCCTGTCCTTGCCTCGATACATTTCCTGCACTTTCACCACACCATTCTAACAATCACCTGTCTTAATTCAACTGATAGTTTCGGCATCTCACACAACACTCCTAATCTTCCAATTTAAAGCACCCAGCAGGCCATTTAAACGACGAACTCGACTTGAGAGGTATGTTCTGTGAATTAACATCCACCATTTAAATGATTATTGATGAGTGATTATCCTTCGACCTTGCTCAGGACTTGCGCTTTGCTCCAGTTGACTATTGAATATTTGGATTGCAGATTGCCGCCCGTTCGACTTCGCTCAGGGCAGGCTCTTTCGCTCGCAATGACAAGCATTATATATTAGTCATTAAAGCTGTCAATTGACACAAGCACAGCAGACAATTACAATATCCATCCGTATATGCAAATATTACTGACAAATGACGATGGCATTTTCGCCCCGGGCTTGGCTGCAATTTATAAAGAGCTGGTCAAAATGGGAGATGTAACGGTTGTTGCGCCGGCTGACAGCCGGTCAGGCGCAAGCCACAGTATTACATACTCCCGGCCGATAGTATGCAATAAAGTTAACATTAACGGCCAATTCACCGGTTTTAGCGTCCAGGGCTCGCCGGCCGATTGTGTTAAGCTGGCGGTTATGCAACTGCACGATGGGCCAATAGATTTACTTGTTGCCGGTATAAACAACGGGGCAAATGCAGGAATAAATGTCTATTACTCCGGCACGGTTGCCGCCGCGATGGAGGGCGCATTCTTAAAAATTCCAGCCGTTGCGATGAGTCTTTCGACCGAGGAGCAAATGGATTTCGAAATGGCCGCACGCTACTGTGCGAAAATCCTCAAAAAGCTTATGCCGGTCAAAAAAGGCCACGTGATAAATATCAATATACCACAATTATCGAAAGGTGAACCCAAAGGCGTAAGAGTTGTGCCCCAATCAAGTAAGGGCTTTGATGAGTATTACATCCGCCAGAAAAACGAACAGGGTCAGACCGTGTTTCAGTTGGCCGGCGGTTCTCACCTCACCGACGAAACTCCTACTGACACAACATCACTTGTAGAAGGCTTCATAACGATAACGGCACTTGCTCCCGATATGACCGACCATCACAAAACAGACGAACTTCAGCAAATAAAATGGTAAATAGTATCTGTTGCGGAAAACAAAAACCAGCGATGTCACCCCTGCGATGGACCCCGCCTTGCGGGAACCCAAAGCAGGGGTCCAGAGCGAAAAAGCTGGATTCCCGCTTGCGCGGGAATGACAAATACTGTTTCCGCAACAGGAACTAAATAGGGGAAGATAATCAATGAAAGCATTGGCAAAAAGCAAGCCG
Source organism: uncultured Pirellulales bacterium (assembly GCA_964417935.1). Lineage (GTDB taxonomy): Bacteria > Planctomycetota > Phycisphaerae > Sedimentisphaerales > Anaerobacaceae > NIOZ-UU13. The sequence continues at coordinate 28,291 of CAYQKF010000055.1, read as the reverse complement.
GAACCTGGGCTGTGGATGGAAGATGTACCTGTACCTAAAATCGGCATCAATGATGTCCTGATAAAAATCCACAAAGCCGCGATTTGCGGCACTGACATTCATATTTTCAACTGGGACCAGTGGTCTCAAAAGACAATAAAAACCCCTATGGTCATAGGCCACGAATTCGTCGGCACCGTCGAAAAAATGGGCAGCAATGTACATGATGTGAAATTAGGCGAACTGGTCAGCGGCGAGGGACATATTGTCTGTGGACGCTGCAGGAATTGCTTAGCCGGACGCAGACATCTTTGCACCGACCCAAAATGTATCGGCGTGAATCGAACCGGCGCGTTTGCAGAATATCTGTCTATTCCAGTCTCCAACATCTGGCATTGCGATCCCAACATACCCACAGATGTTCTTGCCTGTTTTGACCCTTTTGGAAACGCGGTCCATACAACCCTCTCTTATGACCTTGTTGGAGAAGATGTACTGATAACCGGTGCCGGGCCTATCGGTTGTATGGCCATTGCCGTAGCCAAACACGCCGGCGCCCGGTACGTGGTGATTACCGACGTAAATCCATATCGACTGGAATTAGCTAAAAAAATGGGGCCTACCTTGACCCTGGATGCCAGAAACCAAAAAATCGAAGATGCCGTCAAGAAACTCGATATGAAAGAGGGCTTCGATGTCGGCCTGGAAATGTCGGGCAGTCCTGACGCATTCAAAGATATGCTCGCAAACATGTGCCACGGCGGTAAAATCGCATTGTTGGGAATCCCGATACATCGGGATACCGCTATTGACTGGGATTATGTTGTCTTCAACAGCCTTACTATCAAGGGGATTTATGGCAGGGAGATGTTTGAAACCTGGTATAAGGCCACGATGCTTATTCAAAGCGGGATAGATTTAACACCGCTGATTACCCACCGCTTCGGCTATACCGAATATCTCAAGGCCTTTGAACTAATGCGGTCAGGAAATTCAGGAAAAGTTATCTTGAACTGGATAGAAGAATAAAAATCCGGTCCGTCTTCGCGAAGCGACATAGCCGCGCTTCGTCGCCATAGCTTTGAAGCGTCGGTGACTTCTGCGGAGTCGGCCTTAAAAAATTATATCGAGGAACAAGATATGTTTGGAACAATGAAATCTCATATATCCGAAGAACTCAAACAGATAAGTGACAATGGACTCTACAAATCCGAACGCATTATTACCAGTCCGCAAAATGCTATGATTACAATACAGAGCGGCCAAAAGGTCCTCAACTTATGCGCCAACAATTATCTGGGCCTTGCCGACCATCCCGACGTCATCCAGGCCGCACAGGATAGTTATGCAAAATGGGGATATGGCCTTTCATCCGTTCGCTTCATTTGCGGCACGCAGGAAATACACAAACAGCTCGAAAAGAAAATCTCCGAATTTCTCGGCACCGAGGACACTATCCTGTATTCCTGCTGCTTCGATGCAAATACAGGCCTGTTTGAAACCCTGCTTACCGCCGAAGATGCTATCATCAGTGACCAGCTTAACCACGCCAGCATTATCGACGGCATACGCCTAAGCAAGGCCCAGCGCCTGCGGTTTGAAAATTCCAATATGCAGGACCTGGAGGACAAATTGCAACAGGCCCAATCAGCAAGGTTCCGTATGATTGCAACCGATGGCGTGTTCTCAATGGATGGAACCATAGCCAAATTAGACCAAATCTGCGAACTTGCTGAAAAATACGATGCACTGGTAATGGTGGACGACTCGCACGCAGTCGGCGTATTAGGCAAGCGCGGACGCGGTGCCCACGAACACCGTGGCGTGATGGGACGCATCGACATTAACACCGGTACGCTCGGCAAAGCTCTCGGCGGGGCCAGCGGAGGCTATACCAGCGGAAGAAAAGAAATTATCGAGCTTCTGCGCCAGCGCTCGCGCCCTTATCTTTTTTCAAATACGCTTGCGCCGGCCATCGTCGCCACTTCGCTCAAGGTCCTGGATATGCTCTTTGATTCCACAGAGTTGTGCGATAAGCTTATGGACAACACCCGCTATTTCAGACAGCAGATAAGCAGGCTCGGATTGGACGTTATAGCAGGCGAACATCCTATTGTGCCGATTATGCTCGGAGATGCTGTTCTGGCCCAAAAAATGGCGGACAAACTTTTAGAAAAGGGTATTTACGTCATAGGATTTTCCTATCCTGTGGTTCCCAAAGGTGCCGCACGAATTCGCACACAGATGTCCGCCGCCCATAGCAAGGACGATTTGGACTTCGCCATCGAAAAGATTGATGAGGTCAAACAAGAGCTGGGAATATAGCTCGCCAAAAGCTCATAATTGCTGACCACATCAGAAATTCTGTAACAGACGGTATGACCTCGCCTAACAAGGCAATGTAAGAAAATTGCAATTTCCCTCAAACTTGATGTGAGCGTCTTTTCTGTTAATTTGTCAAACACATAATTTGTAAATTAAATACAAATAGTTCTTGAGCATCACCCAGCCCAGCAACTTCCTTACACGTAGAGCAAATAGTCCGGCTAAAAAGTTCAATTCCACAGTATTCAGGAGCGAACCGGACCTTGACAAATTCCCAAAAAAATGTTAGCATATTCACGTACTGATCGTTTAATGAAGGGAGCTTATTATGGCACAGCGAAGAATAATCCTTGGATTTGTCGTATGTTTCTCGATAACGGTCTTTACAGTTCAAACGCTGCCCCGGACGCCCAGTTCAAATCGAATATTAAAACCCCCTGACGCCGAGCGTTTGCGGAATATGACCGAGGAAGAAAGGAAAAAAGAAATTGAAAAGAGGCGTGAGCAGAGGAAGTTGGAGCGCGAACAAAGGAGAAAAGAGTGGGAGAAGCAGAAGGAAGAGGCCGGAGGATTTATATATGAGAAGTTCGCGCTTGGAGCAACTGAAGAACAATGGAATGTCATCAAGCCAAAACTTGAAAAAGTGCGGCACCTTCGCGACCTGGAACGCTCTACGGTAAACCTGTTCCTTACGAGTTCAAGCGGCAGTGGGACAAGCTCAAGGGACAGCAGAAGCGCGAACGTACCGACCTGGCAATGGAATATAAGTTGGAAAGACAAGGCACCCGCCGAGCTGACCAAAGCCCAAAAAATCGCTAATACGCTCATGGACCTTGTGGATAATAAATACACAAAAGCAAAGGAATTCAAACGCAAAATGGATGCCTTGAGAAAGAGCAGAAGCAAAGAGGAGCCCGAAAAGAAAAAGAAGAAAGAGGAATTGTCCAAGGCGCGACAGGAGCTGCGTGAGGTACTGACGACCCGCCAGGAGGCCCCATTAGTATTGATGGGATGGCTTTGAATGAAATTACACTAAATCTGTTGCAGACATCACGCAAACCAAAGCTGGTCTTTTAGAGATAAGTATTTTTCATTAAGGACATTTATTATGACAAAGAAAAGAATAATCCTTGTATTAGCCGTATGTTTCTCGATAGCAGGATTCGCAGGTCAAGCTCTGCAGCAGATACCACCAATACCTCCTCGTCGGAAACGGGGCATGACCTTAGAGGAACATATGAAAGAAGTTGTAAAGTGGCGTGCTCAGCGCAAACAGCAAAACCTAAGGAGGGGCGAAGAACGTATAAACCTCATGATGAGGGAAGCGTGGAAGCGGCTGCTCCGAGTAACCGAACGGCAATGGAAGCTTATCGAGCCAAAATGTGAGAAAGTGTTCGGCCTTTATCGCGAGACGCGTGTCCATGCACCAGGGGGGGAAGTCAGAGATAAACAGAGCTTTCATTGGCATAGACGGTCGAAAGGCTCCGGTGGCATTAGAGCTAAAACTCTCGATGAGATGACCGAAGGCGAAAAGATTGTTGAGGAGCTTATCGACCTTCTGGAAGACGAGAATGCAAAAGACGAAGAAATCCGGCAGAAAATAGATGCCCTGCAGAGAGCCAGAGAAAAGGCCAAAAAGGAATTACCCAAGGCCAAGCAGGAACTGGCTGCGGTACTGACGACCCCCCGCCAGCAAGCAGTATTTCTAATCATGGGATATATTGACTGATTCTCCGGCACGACTGAGCAAATTCCAAAGATGCCGGTCCGGAGGTATTCCGGCCAAATGCGTTGTTCGACGTCCACGGTTCCTACAGTGCGCTCAAGATAACAGGGATTGACATACCCCGCCTAATGGAATATAATACGGAAATAAGCTTGAGTTAAGAAAATATAGAAGAAACGGAACAGAATACTGTCTTTGCGCATCTTTCAATTAGCAGAAAGGCAGGCCAAAAATAAAAAGAAGAGCTTTCACACTAATTGAGCTGTTGGTGGTAATCGCAATCATCGCAGTCCTTATGGCAATACTCATGCCTGCTTTACAGCGGGTGAGGAATCAGGCCAAAGGTACCTTATGTGTCCAGAATTTAAGGACCCTGACATTAGCGTGGATAATGTATAAAGATGATAATGATGATGAATTGGTTATGGGCACAACAGGTTCCTCCACAGGGAGCTGGGTTTCAAGTCCACCGGGCAACGCCACAATTGAGCAAAAGAAGGATGCTATAAGAGATGGCGCACTTTTTCCCTATGTCAGCAAAACCGTGGACGTATATCGCTGCCCTGCCGATCTGAGAGAGAGAGACCCAAGGGTATATGCATTTCGCAGCTACTCGATCGTCGGTGGGATGAATGGAGTAAGCCAGGATGGCGGGTGGCAGATTTATCCTATCATAAAATATGCCGAGATAAAAAGGCCCTCCAGCAAGTATGTCTTTATAGAAGAAGCCGACCCGAGGGGATTTAACAAGGGTTCATGGGTTATGCGTCCAAAGACAAAAGAGTGGGTGGACCCATTCGCAATCTGGCACAGCAGATCAAGAAGCACTTTAGGGTGGGCAGACGGCAGCGCAGAAATGCACAGATGGCTGAGTAAAAGCGTAATCGAATGGTGTAAACTGGCTTGTGAGGAGCCAGACAAATTCAGTTTCTATAAGCCCCGCGATGAGGATGACCTCGAAGACTTCACATTTATGTTGAATGGCTATGCGTATAGAGCCCTTCAGTAGGGCCGGCTCTTAGGGGGGAAAAACAAGACAACATTGTGAGTTTCCAAACACAAGGCAATGTGAAAAATTGCAAATTTCCGTGTTGACATATTCGACCTGACGTAATATAATACACGAAATAAGTCCAAAACGTTAAGAAAATGCAGAATTAACAGAACACAACACTGCTTTGGCGCACCTAAACCTTTTGGAAATAAATATGAAATGAGCATTCCTCTTGCTGTTTTTTTTCGCATAGTCTTTTAAGGCACTTTTTGTCGGAAAGGAAAGATAGCGACAAAAACAAGAGCTTTCACACTAATTGAGCTGTTGGTGGTAATCGCAATCATCGCAGTCCTTATGGCAATTCTGATGCCTGCTTTGAACATAGCCAGAGACCAGGCCAAGCGTATCCACTGCATTAACAATGTAAAGCAACTGACATTCGCGTGGCTGCTGTACAAAGATGATAATGATGATAAAATGGTTGGGGGCTTTCCCGACCGATCAAGCGACGCCTGGATGAGAGGTCCAAGGGGCAATGATCCCGACCCCATCGAGCAATGTAAGGAAGGTTTAAGACAGGGTAAGCTCTATCCCTACGCCAAGAACGTAGATCTGTATCGTTGCCCCTCCGATGATAGAATAAACCGGCAAGGTATGTACACCTTTGGCAGCTACTCCGTCTCCGGGGCACTGAATGGCGAAGAAAAAGAGTGGAGCAACCGGCATCTTATAAAATACGGCGAAATAAAAAATCCCGCCGATACATTTGTCTTTGTAGAGGAAATCGATCCGAGGGGATGGAATAAAGGCTCCTGGGTGGTGAGCAAAGATTTCGGAAACAGTTGGATTGACCCGCTGGCAATCTGGCACAGCAAAAACAGGAGCACGTTAGGCTGGGCCAACGGGAGTACCAACATGCACACATGGGTCAATCCGAGCACCATTGATATGGCTATGCGTGCCGCCTGGGGCGATGAAAGCGTATTCGATATGACCCCTCCCGCCGATGAACGGGATGACCTGAGGTTTATGCAAAAACGCTACCCTGTACTCGATAAACCAAGAAGGTAGAAGGCAGGCTTTACGCCGTTATATTTAGAAAAGGTAGGGTGTGCCCTGCACACCGTTTGGCTAATACCCTAATTCTCTAATCAACTAATCCTCGCCAGGGCGGAGATTTTTTAATCTACCGCCCTTTATTTCTTTTGATACTCCTTACTGTATTTTTTCGTTAGCTTACTTTTTGCAATTCTGTTTTTTTATGATGGTTATTTTTTAATAATCTTTAAAGTGTCTCATCCATTCGGGCCAATCGCTCGGTCCGCAGCCACCGGCTGTTGTCCAGAGACCTGCCGTGTTGAACTGTCGATGCCATTTTAATGTCCAGAACTCCTTAAGTCCTACTTTTCTGACAGACCAATCCATGAAAGTCGAATTTATAGACCCATTGTGCCGGTCGATGACAAAATGCATCATTTCCATATCGTAGCCCAGCCACTGACCATCGAATCCAGGAGGGTTGCCGCGTGTGCCCTTTTCGTATGGTCCGCCTCCTCTCCACATGCTATCGGCAAACACAGGTATCTTGTTTCCACCTGCAACATCTTTGGTCTTCCAGTTGTATTTAGTCGGACGGCTCTGAATGCTCATCTGTCTTGGGCGTGGCTTATAAATCCAGCAGTTTACACCATAGCTGCCTTCTTCACGCCGGTCGCCTACTCCACCTGATCCCATGATGTAGGTGTTAAACGTACTGCCCCATTGTAGTCCATCAGGCCGACGCTTTCTGGCCATGGGGCACATGAGAATACCCGCTCTTGTCCGGTACAAAGGCCGCAGCGCCACTATCCAATTTCCACGCGGCCACTCGACCGTGGGGGATTCCACACAGAAATAGCCGTCGTTATCGTCGCAATACATCGACCAGATGTTTCCCCATTGGTGGAGATTCATCTGACAAGCAGCCGACCTTGCCTGTTTCTTTGCCCGGTTTAGTGTCGGCATCAATATCGCCATCAATAACGCAATGATAGCGATTACCACCAGAAGTTCTATTAAGGTAAATGCCTTTCGTTTATTCATGATGATACCTCCCAACATGAAAATATGAACCAGAGCGTTTGAAACCCATATCAAACGCCCTGGTAAGCTCAAGTCGATAGTGATCTCAGTCAATCCACCTTGACTCACTCTTCAATCAGTGAATTATCCTTCAGCCAGTCTTCCTGTAATATAGCCAAATCCAGATCATCGACGATGCAGTCACCATTGAGGTCCCCAGGAAACGGCTCATAATCGGGCAGTGACTGGGCTGCTTCACAACTGTCGTTATACACGTTGATCGTGACCGTGTCCGAACCGGTATATTCACCATCAAACGCCTCCAACTGCAAGACATACTCGCCTAAGGCTGACAGGGTAATACTCGTATCCTCGGCGCTCGGTTCGGTAATCACGGCGTCAGGGCTGTTGGGATCATTGGGTTCACTAACCACCGTCCACTGCACCGTATAAGGACTTACCAAACCATCATCGGTGACGGTCGCGTCCAGGTTCCCGGTCATGACACCGTCGACCAGCCAGGTAACTACATCCTTACCTGCATCCACTTCGGGAGGTAGGTTATCTGCAACAAAGCTAAAGATAGACCCAAAGACCGGATCCTCAGCACTGCCGATATAAGTATCGACGGCCCAATAGTACCGCGTCTTTAGTTGAGTTTGCACGACAACGGAAGTCACGTTCTGCTTGCTAACAACCTGGATGGCTGCCGGGTCGGTAAACATTTGCAGCGCTTCTAAGTCGTCGGTGAAGTAAACGTCAACCAGCACCGGCTGACCAGGCACACACGGGTCAGGCAAAGTCCAGCTCAGCTCCACCTCGCCGGGTGATACTAAACCACCGTCGGTCGGATTCGGTTTGAGGAAGTGAACAGCCTTCAACGTGGTTGCGCCTTCATTCGTGACGTCATAATCCATTTGCAGCGTGCCGTTGCCGTCATAGGCGGTAATCCAGCCGTTGTCAATGTATCCCTGGACTCTCGAGAGAATATCACCGTCGTTTATTATCAGCGTACCGGCTTTGACGTCCATCGTGCCGACAGCACCATCTACCTTTCTCATCTCACAGCGGCGGGCAGTAATAATTCCACCATCCAGATTCACGTGACCTGTAGCTGTAGCCTTATTTGCAATGCCGAACCAAACCCCGACTGTAATAGTGCCACCGGTCATATTTAGTGTGCCCGAACTGACGGCCCCCACTACTAAGTTATTACAAGTTATGGTGCCACTATTCATATTAAGTGTCCCGTTAACACCCTCCTCTGTGGCACTGGCTAAAAAAATCCGCGAGGGTACCAGCGTTCCACCGTCCACTGTCAGCTCACCGCTGTTATCACCCCACCCAACATATACAATATCACCCGTGGCGCCTTCGTTCGCGACAGTCGGGCCGGGGAGCTTGCCGATTGTGACCCCCTCGTCAGAGGTGGGGAGTTTATTGGTGTCCCAGTTTATTACCGTGCTCCATAGGTGATCGCCACTGCTATCGGTCCAGTTCACGTAGGCCTGAGCTTGAACATCACCCACCAGAGACAACACCACAACAAAAGAAGCCAAACAAATCAATTTCTTACAACACATGATAATTCTCCTTCATTACAAAAAAAGATTAACATAAACATGCCTTGGCTACACACCAAAGCACCGTTGTCCTCAACAAGCATCCTGACCTTTTATCACTATCAGTCAGTGATGATGCCTGTCTCAGACAGCCTTCAATAAAACAACCAATCTTCACCAAACCCTGTGCCCACCAGATTCGTGCCCAGGACCACTACAAACCAGATAAATCCTTTGTACGTAATACCATCCCTATTTAAGGGCTTTGTACGCATAGCCCTTCAGCGCAAATTCGAAGTCTTCCAGTTCCAGACTATCACCGCTCCTTGGGTCTCTATCGTAGTGGAAATTTAGAGGCTCCCATAAGGCTTTCTCGTTCCATTCGATTAAGGTCTCACTATACCATCTGTGCATATCTACGTGGCCGTCAGCAAAGCCCAGAGTGGTGGTGTTCCTACGGTGCCAGATTCCAAATGCGTCAACCCATTGTCTTGACTTTGGCCGCATAACCCAGGAATTTAGGTTGACTCCTCTGGGGTCGCACTCCGCTAAAAAGACGTATTTGGTGGCAGGTCTCTTTATATTGGAATATCTTAAACATGGTATAACCTCCCAAGTTTCTCCATTCAGGCCGCCGGCAATCGAATAGGTGCGATAGGCATATTTATGGTACGGACTGTTCTTCCTCCGGTCAGAGGGGCAGCGGTACACTTCTACCTTCTTGACAAAGGGCCACAGGAGACCTTGTTTTATGCACTCTTTCTTTTCCTCGATACCAGTATTCTGCCAGTTGGGTGGACTGTATACCCAAGATGATCTCTGAGGACCATAGGAAGGGGTATTGCCCTCAACCAATTTACCGTCATTTTCATCTTTGTACATGAGCCATGCAAGGGTCAGGGTTCTTACATTGCTGCGACAATAAATACTACGGGCTTGCTCTCTGGCAAGGCGTAGTGAAGGCATCAGAATTGCCATCAGCACGGCGATAATAGCAATTACCACCAACAACTCAATTAATGTAAAGCCTCTTGATTTATCCACAATAATTACCTACCGGTTCTATCGAAAATACCACTGTTTACTTAACTTGTAAGATGCGTAAAATGGAGCGGCTGTCCCTTACGCTTTTTTAGCCCTATTCTACCTACTCCATAAGCTACTAATTCCTGCGTCGTAAAGTCCCAGACATCACCTTGCCAGGTGGTGAGGATCTCGGCCAAAGCGGACAGAGAAATCCTTAGCATACGTAAAAATATCACCCAAGGCGTTTGAAACCCATATCAAACGCCCTGGTAAGTTCAAGGACAGTGATCTCAGTCAATCGTGAACCACTCTTCAGTCAGTGAATTATCCTTCAGCCAGTCTTCCTGTAATATAGCCAAATCCAGATCATCGACGATGCAGTCACCATTGAGGTCCCCAGGAAACGGCTCATAATCGGGCAGTGACTGGGCTGCTTCACAACTGTCGTTATACACGTTGATCGTGACCGTGTCCGAACCGGTATATTCACCATCAAACGCCTCCAACTGCAAGACATACTCGCCTAAGGCTGACAGGGTAATACTCGTATCCTCGGCGCTCGGTTCGGTAATCACGGCGTCAGGGCTGTTGGGATCATTGGGTTCACTAACCACCGTCCACTGCACAGTATAGGGCATTATCACACCATCATCAGTGACGGTCGCGTCCAGATTGACGGTCCTGACACCCTCTTGCAGCCAGGTAGCTACATCCTTACCTGCATCCATTTCGGGAGTTAGGTTATTTGCAACAAAGCTAAAGATAGGCCCAAAAATCGGGTCATTGGGATCGCCGATATAGGCATCGACGGCCCAATAGTACCGCGTCTTTAGTTGAGTTTGCACGACAACAGAAGTCACGTTCTGCTTTCTTACAACCTGGAGGGCTGCCGGGTCAGTAAACTGTTCCAGTAATTCCAAGTCGTCGGTAAAGTAAACGTCAACGGATACCGGCTGACCAGCCATACACGGGTCAGGTAAAGTCCACCTCAGCTCCACCTCGCCGGGTGATACGGGTGATACTAAACCACCATCAACCGGATTCGGATTGAGAAAGTGGGTAGCCGTCAACGTGGTTTTGCCTTCATTCGTAACGTCATAATCCAGGTTCAGCGTGCCGCTGCCATCATAAGCGGTAATCCAGCCATTGTCGATGTATTCCTGGACCAGCGAGAGCTTATCGCCGTTTATTATCAGCGTCCCGGCTCTGACGTCCATCGTGCCGACAGCACCAGCTTCCACTCTCATCACAAAGTTATTGGTGGTAATAATTCCACCATGCAGATTCACGTGACCTGTAGCTGTAGCCTGATTTGCAATCCAGAAGTTACCGCTGACTATAATAGTACCGCCGGTCATATTGATGGTGGCCGAACCGTCTCGCCCCATGTTTAATCCACCGCAAGTTATGGTGCCACTATTCATATTAACTGTCCCGTCACTACCCATGCCGCAGGCGATTGAAAACCAACTGGTTGTCGTAAGAGTTCCACCGTCCACTGTCAGGGCACCGGTATCAGTTTGACATATCTCTACGATATTAGCCACGGCGCCTTCGTTCGCGATAGTCGGGCCGGGGAGCTTGCGGATAAAGACGTTGTCGTTAGAGGTGGGGACTGTAGCGCTGTCCCAGTTTCTTGGCGTGCTCCAGAGGTGGTCGCCAGTGGTATCGGCCCAGGTCACGTTAGCAGCTTGAACATCACCCACCAGAGACAGCACCAAAATAAAAGAAACCAAACAAATCGTTTTTCTAAACATACTAAACATAATAATTCTCCTTCAAAAAAGGTTAACATAAACATGCCTTGGATACACACCAAAGCAACCGACAATGAATTTCACTGTCGCTACACCATATCTGCCCAGGATAATTGTGTACGACTTGACAACACAACACACCCTTCCTTCAAAAGCTCAATATTAGCTGTTCATTGAAATGTAAGTTGTTTGTAAAAATATATATGGTCAAAACGTCATTTGTCACGCACTACTTGGTAAATACAGGATACATAATTACACAGGTTAAGTAAATTAGTTTTTTCCTAAATACGAATTAGGCTTTTCCTGAATATCAATGTAGACTTGTCCTCAATATAAGGCTCAATAATCATAATCATAATACTGAGATAGTAATCGGCGTGTGGCAGCCACTGAGCGAACGCAGTGAGCGAAGTGGATGGCAGTTATCCGAACATCCAGCACCCGGCATCCAACTTTAGCTCACTCCTCACTAACGAGCGTCCAGAATACAGTGCCGTCTCTCGGACATTTTTTTAAATTTCATTTGAAATTTAACAAAAAATATGGTATAATACCTACCTGTTAGCAAGAAGGCTAACGAAACCCGCCAGCAGGCGAAGATACCCGCCAGAAGGCCCAGCCAAACTTGCTTGTCCCGTTAAAGTGTCTTATACTCTAACGGGATCAATATTAAAAAAGAACCAAGGGTTCGCCCTGATAACCGAATACCCTGATAATCACTTCCTGATAATCTGGTAACCCTATGACCTATACGCAATATAAAATACGATATACGCTTCACGCAATACGTGATACGCTTCACGCAATACGAAACGAAATCTACGAAACATTACGTACGAATTTATCAAAGAATTATGCAAAACAAACCCAATCTTGTCCGCCGTAGGCGGATTGCAAATGAATGTAAATCCATATAATACAACGGATTATGAAAATAAATCCAATTGGACACTTGGTCAAAACAAACCCAATTCAAACCCAATCAAAGCCTGCCCTGAGCGCAGTCGAATGGGCCAATTTTAAAAAGAATGAATGTAAACTTTTGTGCTACAGGGTATTATGAGAGTAAACAGAAGGCAGTAGAAAAACCACCACTGGTGGAATTCACAATATTCAGGGTATCAGGAAAAGATAGATTTGGCCTGGTTTTCTGATAACCTGGTAAACTGGTACACTAACTTCAATGTTCGATTTTTTTGAGCAACCCTACACGCTGATCGGTGCAGCAGTTCTCCTCTTGTTTGGGATTCTGACCTTTCGCAGTGTTGTTCCTGAAAAACGCTACTGGTGGCAACTATTGCTGCCGGTCCTTGTCGCTGTAGCTGCTTTTGCCCTGGATATGCTTGTACAAACCGATTTAGAGAAAATCAACTCCACAATCAACACAATCATAAAAGCCGTCGAAGAGGAGAATTGTAATGCAATTGAGACCATTATTGCTGAGAACTACCGCGACTCATATCACGATACGAAAATGCATTTGTTAACTCACTGCAGGCAGAGGCTAACTCCCTCTCTGGTTGAGAAAAATAAAAAGACCGCTTCTTTGGTAGAAATATCACCGCCAAATGCAATTGCAACTCTGTTTATGCTGACGACCTTTGACAAAAACAGCTCCATCTCTGTGAACTACAAATCATTTCTATATTCAAAAATAGAACTCCACTTCCAAAAACAGGATGATAAAACATGGCTCATCAACCGGGCTGAAATACTTGCACTTGACAGACAACCGGCCAAATGGAACGACATCAGGTAAGCAAGGCAAATAAAAAGAACTTAGCTGAACGCCAAATGCCGATAAATCCTGGAACCAACTACACATTTTTCTTGTCTTCTTGTGCTCTTGTGCTCTTTTCAGACAATTGGTGAAAGTCGCTACCTGAATCCGCCGATAGGAGGAAGGGTACAAATTTTATCGTCTTGCTCATGGAAAACGGCTAACAACGATGTCTGCCAAATTGAAAAAAAACAGATTGCCCTTAAAGCCTAAGCTGTTTACTATTCGCTGGTATCCGAGCAGCAGAAGCTGTGTGAAGCCTGGCAGTCGAAAGGTCAAACCTCAGCAGATTCCGCCTTTAATGGTCCGCAAGGCCGAATGGCGCCGCTAAAATCCCCTGCTATCCCGACACAATATTACCCTTTTCGGGAAATCGAAACTCCGCTTTCGCCGGGAGGAAATACAAAATTCAATAATCAATAGTCGATAGACAATAATCAATTAAAAGGGGCTTATACCGAATCGTTCGGTATAAACCCCGAATTGCCTGCACTTGCGTAACCGCAGATACAAGTGATACAAATCTGCGATATTAACGATACAGTCTCAATTACCACCTAAATCTTAGCTTAGGGTGCCGGTCGATACAGTCGAATGTCATCAAAGAACACCATACCTGAACCGCCGGCTTGCAGATTATTCTTATCGCCGAAGCCAATAGAAATCGTACTGACATTAGCAAGGTTCACACCCTGGGCAGCAAACTCCTGCAGGTCGATTCTCCATTCCGTCCAAGTAGCTATCTGCGCTGCGCTGGGATTCTCGTGATAGACCACCGCACTGCCGTTGAGAGCAACATACATCTGCTCAGCAACATTAGACGCATCACCGTAGAACCACAGCGACAGTACTCCAACACCTTGCTCTGTCCAGTTACGGGGGTAACTCAACGTCATGGTTGCCTCAGAGTACTTGAAATTGTTGTCGTAGAAATACGGCATCGACTGAGTGCCGCTGTGAACGATCGAAGTCTCGACATAATGCTCTCCAGCGGCCCAATCCGGATCAGGATAACCTACCGTAGAGCCGTTTGTCGGGATTTCGTATCCGTCTATCCACGTGGACCATATCTCGTCGGGCGGATAGTCATTGTAGTCCTCAAAATCGTCCACGACAAAATATTCCTGCGTCCTAAAGTCCCAGAGGTCGCCTTTCCAGGTTGTGGGGGTCTCGGCGTCATTGACCTCATCGACCCGCCAGTAGTAAGTCGTGCCTAAATCGAGAGATAAAGGACCATAGCTGGTCTCGGTCACGGTAGCAACAGGGGCAGTACCGTCTATCACAGCCTGCTCGTCAGAACTGAGGTACACGTCGTGCCTGGCTGCCTCTCTTCCCGCTCTGAAGCCAAGGGTTACATCAATGGGCTCATCTATTGTACCAATAGAAACATCTCTTGCCCCCGAATCCGGATTAGGCTCTCTTGCAAGAATGGGTATGTATAAGAAGCGAACCTCACTAAGACCATACTGGTCAAGGATGCTTCCCCAGTTGCTGTTGGCCCTGAGCCTGACATACTTTGCCGCTACGCCATTCAAATCAACAGTAGTATTGTGTGCATAATTGTCCAAACCAGGCGCCCGGGCAAATTCGTGAGTCGTACCCAATGTCGTATAGTCGGTGCCGTTGACCGAATACTTAATGGTAACATCTTTGAATCCAAAACCGATCACCGGCTCCAAACTGTCATTAGAGTTCCATACCCACATCTCATAGAGTTTGTAAACTCCGTCAAACTCATATTCGATCCAGGCCCCGTTCGGTTCACTGCTGCTCAGCCACATATTATCGTCACCTGTTTTAGTGTGCAATAAACCAGTGGCATCCAGTCCCGAGCCGTTTACGGTATTTTCAGGCCCTTTAGCTGTGTCGCTGCTGGAAGCGGTGGCAGTTATATTCTCAATAGCATAAGCAACCGGCTCGGTCGTAAAACTCCAGAGGCTGCCTCGGTATAGCGTACTGTCGGGTGGGGCGTTGACCTCATCGACCCGCCAGTAGTAAGTCGTGCCAAAATCAAGGCGTTGGGCAGGATCATAGCTGGTGACACTCTTGGTGACCCCGCCAATGCCGTCATAGACATCGTCGAAACTCGTTCCGAAGTACACATTGTGCGTGGCGGCAAACGGTCCGGGCGTCCAGCCCAGGACCACATCCCTCGGCACATCCGACTCTTCACTGGCAGGACTCGGATTTCTGGCTTTCGTCGGTTTGCCCAGACCCTGCTCCCCATCCCAGTAAATCTCATCGATATAGATTCTGTCTGCCTGACCTGTTCCGGCTGGATTTGCGAATATCATGCCGGTCAGAGGCTCTGTTGTCGCAACTCCGAATGGAATATTGCTTTCAACGAGGTCTTCCGGACTCGGCAGTGTTGCCTCTCCAGCCGGACCTTCAGCTTCGCTGAGGTACAGATCGAAGGTGTCGGCCGCATTATTGGCCACAATCCAGATATTGTACCATTGGCCACGTGCAAGACCGGCCTTAAGAACGGTCACACCGTCTGTTGTAACGATGTCAAGTCCACCCGAACCATTATCTACCCAACTAAATCCGGCCGGAATACTCATCGGATTGTCGGCGTTCGTGTTGGTTATGGGATTATCAGTTGCATCCGAGATCAAACCCATATAGGTACGCGCGGCCCTGCTTGTGTCACGAAGCCAAAACCGGCAAAACGCTATTCCTGTTTCGCTGTTGTCAATCGTGTTGGTTATGCCGTTGAATCCAAAGGCGCGTGCATTGTTGCCGGAACTATGGCCAATAACAGTTACGACCCTGCTTCCGTCGATATCTACGATGTCGATATTCCCGGTACCTTCGCTCTGGGTATCCAAGGTGCCTCCCATGACTCCCGTACATGCAACGCCATCAGGAGAGACCGTCGTCGACATACCTTCAAAATTTTCCACCAATCCCAAGCCCGCCTGGGCGGCGGCGCTGGCCAACAGTATCGCCAAAATTCCAACCATGTTTTTGATTAATCGCTTCATTATCAAACCCTTTAAAAATCGGATATTCATAATCATTTTTCTTAAGGGCAACATCTAAAAAACCGCTTTTTATTCCACCGATGATGCGCTGGACTTATTTTATCTGCAATTTTTAGAGGCCGCCTCCGAAATCATAGTCCGTATTCAAACCGACCAACTCTGTTATGGACGGGGCAAATCCGGAACATTCGGAGTGTATAGCCACTTTTGAGCACCAAAACAAAAGAAACCAAATAAATCATTTTCTTGCACATAATAGTCCTCCTTCAAAAAGAGTAAAATAACTATGCTTTTGCCACACACCAAAACATCCGTGACATCATTGCGAGTCCGCCTAACCACCCAAAGACGGACTCGCAATCTTAGACTTTTAGAGCCACCTAAATCCCAGCTTACGGTGCCGGGCGATACAGCCGAATATCGTCAAAAAAGACCAAGCCTGAACCACCAGCCCGCAGATTGTTCTTATCGCCAAAACCAATAGAAATCGTACTGACATTAGCAAGGTTCACACCCTGGGCAGCAAACTCCTGCAGGTCGATTCTCCATTCCGTCCAAGTAGCTATCTGCGCTGCGCTGGGATTCTCGTGATAGACCACCGCACTGCCGTTGAGAGCAACATACATCTGCTCAGCAACATTAGACGCATCACCGTAGAACCACAGCGACAGTACTCCAACACCTTGCTCTGTCCAGTTACGGGGGTAACTCAACGTCATGGTTGCCTCAGAGTACTTGAAATTGTTGTCGTAGAAATACGGCATCGACTGAGTGCCGCTGTGAACGATCGAAGTCTCGACATAATGCTCTCCAGCGGCCCAATCCGGATCAGGATAACCTACCGTAGAGCCGTTTATCGGGACTTCGTATCCGTCTATCCACGTGGACCATATCTCGTCGGGCAGATAGTCATTGTAGTCCTCAAAATCGTCCACGACAATGAAGTCAGCTACCGTGAAGCTCCAGATTCCGCCTCTGCTGATTGTGGCGTCGGTATTGTACTCATCGATACGCCAATAGTAAGGCCCGCCGCCCCATTCAAGAGCTTCGGGGATATTGTAGCTGGTTGTACTTTGTCTGCCTCGATATATACCGGTCGTATCGGAAGCATCTGCATTATCCACAGCATCTTTATCAAGCCCGAAGTAAACATCGTGCTGAGATGCATTATCTCCCGGTGACCAGCTAACGGATGTCGTATCTTTGAGGCTCGGTGTTGAGCCATTATCCGGGCTCGAATTCCAGGCAACTAACGGATCACCTCTCATAAGCTCCTTAACTTCATCCGGCGTCAGTGCCACATCATAAAAGCGGGCATTGTCCACCATGCCGATATAAAAGTCGCTTGGGATACCATCATCCCATTCCTGTCCTATTGACCACCGTGTTTCCGTGGTGATATCGATGATGGTTGTAATCGTGCCTACCTGAACTGCATCGACGTATATAGTTGCTTTTGATCCCCTCATGACGAACGTTATCATATGCCACTGGTTGTCGTTGATAGCAGGGGGAAAGTCTACATCGGGACCATCATCCACCCACACATTCCCATTGTCGATGCCAAACTGAAGAACGTGACTGCCGCCATCATTAGATGCAAACACGTTCCCTTCCGCCCCCTGCGTGGTTTTTATCCATGCACTGAGCGTAATATCGTTGCTTGTTATGTCATCAACTACACCATCAATTGTGACGTAATCTAACCCGCGCAAATCCAGCGCACAGTCCATAATCCCGTCCACCCACTGCGGGTCCCCTCCGAGTGTGCCATTATTGCCGTAACCGGACCAATCAATGGCAGTGCTACCGCTACCTTCGTCAAACTTCCACCAGCCGATAAGGTTAGGGTCGGTAATGGTGATAATGGGTAAGGTTTTGAAGCTCCAGACATCGCCTTTATGTGTGGTCGGGGGATCATACTCATCAACCCGCCAGTAGTAAGTCTTGTCCTTTTCGAGGGTGCCGGGAGTATAGGTTGTAGTTCCCTGTAGGAGTCCTCCGGTGGCATTGTTCACATCGTCAGAATTTTCGCCGAAATATACATAGTGTAACTTAGCACCGAAACCTCCCATCCAGCTTAGCTCCACATCCGTGCTCACATACTTGGCGCCATCAACCGGGTCTGGGTCATAGGCGGTCCTGAGCGGAACCCAAAAACTCCAGACATTGCCTTTGTGCGTCGTGGTGCCGTTTGCCTCAACATCATCGATTCGCCAGTAGTAAGTTGTGCCGGTAACAAGACCGTCCGGATAAGGCATACCGGGAAAGCCAACAACAAAAAACGTCAAGGGCTGGTTGCCCTGGAATGTGTCGCCGGTGCCGTCGTTCACATCGTCAAAGTTGTCGCCGAAATACACATCGTGCGAGGCTGCACTCATCCCAGCGGCCCAGCTAAGGCTCGCCCATGTATCCTCATATAATGCACTATCAGCCGGGTCGGGGTTCATAGAACTTTTACTTGTAAATTCTATATGCAGCAACGGGATGCGATCTATATTTCCCCCTGCTCCATCCCAGGCCTCGGCACATCGAATTCCTTTGGAGGGATTGTCCGGGTCGTCTCTAATTATCAGCACCAGGGAATTGCCGAACATCCAACCGTCCTGGCTGACTATCTCCTCGATGACAGAGGCGATGTTCGAGGTAAAATGTTTTTCATGCTCCGTAGCCCAATCGTCCGGAACCCACACCACCTTCGCTGCCGTCCTGGGCCTGTTGGCAATCTCAGAGTCAATTCCGGCAAACGTAGCAGCATCGGGACTCAGCTCACCCTCGATAATAAGACTAACGGGGTCTGTGCCGTTTTTTGTCTCATCCACGTCGAACCGTATCCACGCCTCTGAGATGGGGGAGCCCTTCGGTATAGAGATATCCTCAAAGCGCATAGCTACTATCATCGGATCGGTGGGGGGCGTACCTTCATCTTCATAGGGCATCTCCAGGTCGCTGCTGTCCAAACCTTCCGCATCTCCAGCCGGGTCCTTCTCTTCGTTATCGTCAGAACTCTTACTGATTTGGCGTTCTATCACAATGCCACCAAAGACCACATTTGTACCAGCCAGAGCCAGTACCAAAACAAAAGAAGTTAAAAAAATCAATTTCTTAGACATAATAGTCCTCCTTAAAAAAAAGTTAAATAATTATGTTTTGGCCACACACCAAAACACTCGATATTTTCGACAAGCATCGAAAACAGAAAGCAGAATACAGAATACAGAATTTAGAATACGCGATAATTTTCAATTCTGACTTCTGGCTTCTGACTTCTTAATTCTTGTTCTGTTCTTGTCTCAAACACCTGTGCCTGCGAAACCGACAGGTGCAGGCAACTTCAAACAAAACGGCCGATAATAATTCTCACACTCACTACATCATCTGCCCAGGATGAGTTTTTACGGGCTGTCGCTACCTCCTTCCTTCGAAAACCCGGTATTTAGTTGTTAATTGAAATGTAAAATTTCTATACTGCGAAGCGCAAAGTCGCCGTTCCAACTCTGTGCCTTGCCTAATACACAATAACTCCTATCTATCGAAAAACTACAAAGATTTCATACGCCGGAGGGAAAATAAAACACTGATACTATTAAATATACTAAATTGCCTATATTGCCGTCAAGAAAAAAACCGCATTCTTGAGAGAATCATACAGGCATTTTCCGATAATATTGTGCAAAAACGCACATTTTGGCAATACCATCTAACCTGTATTTTGTCCTGAGACAGTTAAGGACAGAGGATAGTTTATCTACGAATTAGGCGAGAGTTATAAAAAAGCTACAGGCTATTTTTGGAAGGCTCAAAGACCCTTACTGTGTTTTTACCTGCCTGCTTGGCTGCATACAGTGCCTGGTCGGATCGGCTTGTAATGTCCTCAGGGCTGGATTGGGCATCATACTGACCAAGCCCTACACTAATGGATAGTGCTATCTTCTCTTTGTTCCAAGCCGTCGGAATCTTCGAAACCGCATCTACCATACGCTTGGCAACAACACTGGCATCGATGAGCGATGTGTTAAGCAAAATGACCGCAAACTCATCGCCGCCATACCGTGCTGCTGTGTCGATTTGCCGGATGCATTCCTTTATTCTTTTGCTGATTTCCTTGATGACCTTGTCGCCGGCCCGGTGCCCATAGGCATCATTTATCTTCTTGAGATTGTCAACATCGACCATAATCAGCGAGATTTGCCCCCCGTATCGTCGTGACCGCCACAACTCTTTTTCGAGGATTTCGTAAAACGTTTTGTGATTCACAAGACCAGTCAGGCCGTCTGTTGTAGCTTGGCGCTGTATCTTCTCAAACAGCTTAATGTTGCCGATTGACGCACCGACCAACTGGCTGAACAACTCTATCAATGCAATATCCCCGGAGTCAAAATGGTCGCCATCCATCTTATCTGCCAAATTAAGCACCCCAACCACCCTGTCCTGGCAAATAAGAGGAACGATAGCACAGTTGTTGGTCTGGTAATTTTCAGCGAAGGCACGCTGAGATTTTTTAATTATAGGCTTTTTATGGGTGTCTATATCCGGTACCAATATCAACTCTTTACTTCTTACAGCCATAACCATAAGGGGCGTCGGTGTTTGATTCAGCGAGACTATTTTATTTATGAGAAACGGATGGTTGTGCTTATGCAGGTGCAAAATATTATTCGTTTCATCGAGTATATACAGCGAAGCAAACCTTACGCGAACTAATTTCGGGATGCTTTTAATGCAAATATCAGCCACTCGGTCAATATCGAGGCAGTTTATCTGCCGAGCCAGAGGAGTTACCTGCTCAAGCAGGGAAATGCTGATGTCAGGGTTGTTATCAGTACTTCCAGAGCTTTTATTGGTTCGACGCATAGTTCAAAAAAGGCCCCACTTTGGCATATTCGTTTTATGCAATTTCGTGTAACACCACATGTTCAGTTATCCTTGTATCGGATATTTTTGCAGTGGTATTTGGGAAAAAACGCCGACTAAATGCTGATTGAACCTGAGCTTTTGTGCCAGAAACACCCATCAGCAACACCCTGCAAGAGATTCCAGGAAAACTTTAGAACAAACGAGAAATACGATGTCGGTCTTTTACGTGTGGGTGTTCGGCAAAGTACCACAGGGAACAAAAAGCGGCCAAATTTTTTTAAAAAAATTAAAAAAAAGTTGACATCAGATAAAATATGTTTTACGTTTTGCAAAACGTAAAATATATTTTCCTTGCCTTTTAGTGTAAAACCGTCTATGGTTTGACACGAGTTAATAAGCTGGAGCCAAAGCAAATAACCAAAACCGACTAATCTAAAACCAGAAATGAAACGAAGTATCCGTCCAAAAAGTGTGGTTGTACATCTTACCCACAACCCATTGTGGCTCAGTGACAATCTCAAAACACAATTTATCATTCTGAGCGCAGCGAAGAACCTCTTATTTGTTGCCGGCCAGATCCTTCCCCTTCGACCCATTCGGCTACGCTCAGGGCAAGCTTTTGTTCGCTCAGGGCTAAAGGCTCTTTTCGCTCAGGGTGACAGTTTTGATATATTTTCTTAGTCTATCAATTAAGACAGAATAAATTACGCTTTGAGAAAACAGTTTTCAGCTATGCAACCAGAAGTCAAAAATGACATCTTGCAGATACCTGCCAAGCTCTATCGAATCGGTGAATTAGTCAGCCATACCCCCTTCTCACGACAAACAATTCATAACTACACGATAATGGGACTTATCCGCGAAGTAAAATGGACCAAAGGCGGACACCGACTATACGATGAGTCCGTATTTGAGAGATTATCAAAAATAATGCAGCTTAAGAAAACAAAAACGCTAACAGAAATAAGACAGATTTTAGGCAAAGAACAGGCCGCCACCAAAGCTACATCGGCTAAGGGTTAACAGGAAGGATTACAAATGAACCTAACATCGCTGATAACGGATAATATTGCCGAAATACTGGTTAAGATAATCGAGTTCACACACAATCGCCAAAAAATCCTCACTCAAAACATAACCAACGTGAACAATCCCGGGTTTGTACCTAAAGAGCTGGCGGTGAACGATTTTTCCGCCCTGCTGAACAATGCACTCGAAGAGCATATCCGAAATCAGCGGCTAATCCTGTACGACACCGAAAATATCAAATTCGGCGTTAGCGGAAGCCTCGAAGTTAAACCGATGGCCGATAAGCACAGCAAAGAGCTTCTTGAAAAAAATCGAGATAAATATCTCGAACTGCAGATAAACAAGCTTTTAGAAAATTCGCTTAACCAAAGAGTTGCAGCAGAATTGCTCAGGCAAAAGCAGGAAATGGTCTCAACTGATTATTGTTAACTGGTTCTTCTAAAGTTATCGGCTAAAAAGTCGATAAGAAATTTGAGATGGGCGCTCTGTTCGTCCGAACAGAAACAGAACACGCTGACAAGGATAAAACGTTGTTATTTATAGGACTTAAAGCCTGGTTCTGCAAAATCTACTAAAATTATAAAATCCGGGTTCCCGCAAAGCGGGTTATCTTTCAAGGAGGAATCCTGTGAAAACCAAGCAAGAACTTAGCATTGACCAAATATGGGGGCAGTTCCACAAAACCCGCGATGATTATTTCCGCAACCTGCTTATGGAACACTACAGGAGCCTGGTAAGATATAGCGCTGAGCGGCTACACAGCAAATTACCTGACAAAGTCGAGCTGGACGACCTCGTCAGTGCCGGCATTTTTGGACTGATAGACGCTATAGATGCTTTCGACCCTGACCGAGGTGTAAAGTTTGAGACATACTGCTCACCTCGTATAAGAGGTTCCATTCTTGATGAGCTTCGCAGTATGGATTGGGTGCCGCGATTAGTCCGTGCCCGTGCTCATCAGCTGGCAAAAGCCACACATTCGCTCGAGATACATCTTGGCCGCAAACCCACCGAAAAAGAAATCGCTGAAGAACTGGATATGAATACGGAGGAGTTTAACAGGCTCCGGCGGGATGCCAATGCAGTCAGCCTGGTATCACTGGACACCAAATACGGCGATGGTGACAGCGAAAAAGATATTCGCGAAATAGACATAATCAAAGATGAAAGGAGCAAGAATCCTGTCATCGAAGCCCAAAAGCGAGACCTTAAGAGTCTGCTTACCAAAGGGCTGACGCGGGCTGAACGGCTGATTATCGTTTTATACTATTACGAAGAGATGACGATGAAGGAAATCGGCGCAACGCTCGACTTATCCGAGTCCCGCGTCTCACAAATGCACTCGTCTATCATCGCACGTCTAAAAGCACAGATGAACACCCGAAAAAAAGAATTCTCTGTTGGGTAGTTAACATCATTCTATTAAAACACTTACAGATAACATCGTGCCCAATGAGAGGGTAGGGTGCGATACTTGTCTGACGATAGTCAAGATTTCGCACCACTTTGACTGTTATTTTGTTTTGGAAATTGGAATTTTTGATATTTGATATTTTTTAGGATTTAGAGTTTAGAATTTAGGATTTTGCCGTTCTTTCCCCTTTTTTCCTTTGACTTTTACGGTCTATTACGCTATTTTATCTAACTAAATACGGAAACACCAAGGAGCGGAATACTTCTTTGAATCGTCCGTTTGTCATCCGCACTTGTGCGGATTTATTCTCTTGTTTCAGCAACTTGTCTCAAATGCAGAAATACTTCTTTCAATTCATGCCTAACAGCGCTTTCCGGCTCATTGATTACCAATTCTTGATATTCGTCTATAAAGCGGCGACGCAGTCGATGAAAAAAATGCAGAAAATGTCGTAGAAAGCCAACGCAATCTAAAATAGCAATTTCACGCTGTCCAA
Source organism: uncultured Pirellulales bacterium (assembly GCA_964417935.1). Classification (GTDB taxonomy): domain Bacteria; phylum Planctomycetota; class Phycisphaerae; order Sedimentisphaerales; family Anaerobacaceae; genus NIOZ-UU13. The sequence continues at coordinate 4,295 of CAYQKF010000055.1, read as the reverse complement.
GTTTTTCATACATGCTTTTTGCATACTCGAAAATGTTTTCATCAATTTCATCTGTGGTTATGAATATGTAATTATCGATTGATTCTCCACCATTTGCGATTTTTTGAATTGCTCGATCAATATCCTCTCGCAACACTTTCTTCATTTTCATTTCATAAACAGTTCTCACGTTCTCATCGTTGATCAGGCACACTTCAACATCACCCATACTTCCGGTTTGTTCGTCAGCAGCAGTGTGAGAAAGAAGTGGGCGGATTTGTTCTCCAATTCTATTTTTCGCAGCATTATATGCCGCAGCAACGAGCAGAACCGGCAATCGGCTACTATGTTTGCATGATAAATGTTGCTCAATCAAAGTTATTGTCTCTTCTGAAGATAATATTATTTCTGCTGAATGATTCTTCAATTCTTCCAACTTTTTTGACAGGGATTCTTTCTTGCTGTTACGAATTAGAATTAGCCTATGGATAACATCAACCAGTAACTCACTCGCATCAATTTTCCCATCTTCAACAAAATGCAAAAGCGATATAGTGTCAATATATACCTGCCGTGGACGACCGATGATTTCCAAGTCTGTTGAAAGAGGATTATCAATGTTTCGTAGTGCGGGAGTCAGAAATGCCGTTGTAGGATTGCATGGGAGGTCTTTGTCGGCAATGAAACGTGATATATACCTTTCATCATATGTGCGGCCAGAGAAGCAATCATCACTTCCAATCTCAGTATAGGGCTTAGTTGGATTAATATCCGGTTTATGTACCTTTGCCAACAAGCACGCCATCAATAAGCGAACGCCTGCGCGATTACTAACACATTCACAAACATATTCTATTTTTTTAAGAACTTCAGGAGGGGCCTGTATCGGCCTGTAGTCCTGAGAGATGGCGCTGGAAAAAAATTCGGACAAAATGTGAACTGGGTCAGGCATTAGATAATCTCTCCAAACAAGGAACCACTATTGGAAAACTCCTCTGGGTCGTAGTTTGTCCACAACACTTCAACGCGTTTTCCTTTAGTTGCATGATTGGTTTTTTCAGGTGCGACACACTTGGACCATTTAGGCTTATGGTACAGTTTATCCATCAACTCACACTGATAATTTGAAATGGCCACTTTGCCCTTTGCGGCATTGAGTACATCTGCTAAATCGCAATGATCTTTGTCAGTCATTTCGGTCCCATAAGCGTTATTGTCGCCGCGTGTTTCATGTATATAGGGAGGATCGCAGTAAAATAGACTCTCATGTGAATCATACAACGCAATTACATCAACTGCAGGTCTGTTCTCAAACTGAACCCGCAATAAACGTTCTGCAATCCAGGGAAGATGCTCAACTGCCCCTAACCATCTGCTAACAACACCGCTCATGCCTGCGCGACTGGTATTTCTGCAGTTTGCCCAACGACCGATTGAGGCTTTTTGGGCTAATCCTGTTCTCACCTGTCTTGCTCGAACATAAAATCGGCGAGCGCGTTCCATGTCCGAAAGATTTGGATCCAAATTGCAGGCTAGTGCGAATTCCTCCCGGGAGAAAGGCGTTAGCAATATAGCCTGAATCAGTTCTTCTTTTTTATCTCGTAGTACACGAAAGAAATTTACTGCTTCTCCATCTAAATCATTATATGTCTCTATCGGTGATGGGGCACGATTCAACAATACAGCACCAGAACCTGCAAACGGTTCACAGTAATGCTTACAAGAAGGCAATAACGGCAACAACCAATCAAGATGAGAAAACTTTCCACCATACCAACCAAATGCAATTATTTTCTTAGGTTGGCGAAGAGTGCCAATTGGCGGAGGTACTCGTTTACCATTATTTCTTATGTAATTCTTAGTAGTCATTGAAAATCTCTACTTAACCATCGCTCAGCTTCATTTTTTGCCTTTTTGCGGCTGGTTTCTTTGTAACTCCATTAAAATAAAGAGCTTACACGTCTTTTCGCCCGTTTACAATGCCACGATGTAAAGCTGCAATTTGACGATGTAAGCCTGCAACACCTCAATTTAAGACTGCAACATCACGATGTTAGCCCGCAATGCCACATTGTAAACTCACAATGCCATGATGTCAGCTTACAATATCACGTTGTATCTATACAGTGCAGTAATTTGGTAGCTTACTGGTCTTCCTTAGGCGGCTTTACCGGAGGCATATCAGGAGTTTCATCAACAGGCGGTAAACCTTTTTCTGTAAGTATATCAGGCTGCTCAGCAGGTGTAGGGCTTGCTGGTTGTTTTGGGGCTTCTGGTATTTTTTCTTCCTCTGACATTTTCATTCTCCATAAAAATTATTAATATAGGTTTTTGCCGTTTCTTTTGCTTTTTTGAGCAATTTGCCTTTTGTAGGTAACGTATTGATTCCAAGATGCTTTTGTACAGATTTTGTTTTTTTAGATCTGATTTCAAACTGTAATTCGTTTATCTCTTCGTTTTTCAATTTGCCCTCTGCAACATAAAACCATTCCTTTTCAGCAAATATTGACAATTCATCCAATTCTCTCATGATACCACTAGTAGCTTTTAATCGTGTTCTATATGGCAAGAATTGCTTTAAGACGTTAATCAATTGAGATGCTGCGATAATGCCAGCCCATATATAATTATATTCCTTCCAAATAACCCAACTACAAATACTACCGTTGGATGTGACTGCCAAAAAGAAGTTGATGAATTTATCTATAAACTCAGATTGTTCCATGTATTTTTCAAGATAGTTTACATGTACTCTCAGTTCAAAGAGTTCTTTCCAGTATCTTCTTTGATATTGATTCGAATCTGTCATTTTTCAATCCCTATTATTATGCTGTCAATCCCGACAAAATTCTCTGTGCACCTCTATGGCTAAATTTACAAAACCGCCATTATTCGACAATCTCTGCTCTCTGCAATAAACCTATTCTTCCCTTTATCGCTTTTTCAATTTCATCTATTGCTTCAGGCACTTTTTCGAGCAACTTATCAGCTTCATCGTGTAATTTCTCGTCAAAATTTCCAGAATTTAACATTTGGCCAACACTTCCGACATGCCCTCGACATTGATGGAGAAGGTCTCTGGTTATTTTGCTTACATCATCATGATAGAAAGGACGATGATCTTCAAACAAGTTCTTAGCTTTATTAAAGGCATCAGCCGCAATTTCGTATCTTTCCTTGTAAACATCATAAAGCGATTTATCTGATGGCATAATATCGATGAACGGTGTAATAACCGCTGTTTTCCGAACATCAACAAGTGCTTTCCACAGTTCGCCATAGAGCTGAAATTCTTTCTCAAACTGAAGCTTGTGTACAGTGTTTTTCTTTCCAAGCTTAGTTTTTAAGGATTCTAATTGCTTGTCATGCTCATGTTTTTGAGCTTGTAGTTTCTTGCTAACAAGCCAATTCCCTATGCAAGAAGCAAATGCTCCTCCAATCCCACCTGCCGCTATTAGCTTGAGTGCCTCTAAACCTGTGGATATTGCTTGTTGTTCTGCCATTGTCTATTACCTTAAATAACCGTACTGCTTCACAAAACCGTCATCACCGTATTGCTTGCTTGTCCCTCGCCGGATTTATCCACCGCTATAACGTGGTATTCGAGTTCTTCTTTTTCCGACTGGTCGAATAAAGCCAGCCAATACTCTCATAAAGTAAACAGCCTCAACGGAAAAGTCAACTGGTTTCGTTGATAATCAGGTTCGTCTGAATGGCACGCCTTCGGCGAGTCGCTAGTCGATATTTTTTTAGTTTTGGAAGCCGCCTTTTTGGGATGCTCAGATTTACCAAAAAAATTTCTTTTTTGCCATTTTTTTGTTGACTATATTTGAAACTATGTTAAAATATACCCATGTTAGCCAGAAGGCAAACATAACCTGTCCTGAGCCTGTCGAAGGGAACCGCCAGCAGCTTGCCCCTTTCCCTTTTGGGGCGCCGGTTATAGCGGAGAACCGCACGAATCGTCCCGCACCAATTGAGCTTAGCTCACGACTATTTGGTGCTGGACACCCCAAAAAGCATTCTATGGCAATAAAGCCAAGCAAAACAAGATTATGAATATAGTTACGAAAATTCGTGTTAATTCGTGGTCAAATTCTCTTTGTGCCTTAATGCCTTTGTGGATATGCCCTTTTTCCTCTACAAATGTAGAGGACTCTCTACAAATCAACCCTTTTTATGCAAAACAAACCCAATCTTGTCCGCCGCAGGCGGATTGCAAATGAACGTAAACCCATATAATACAATGGCTTATGAAAATAAACGCGATTGGACACTTGGTGAAAGCAAACCCAATACAAACCCAATCAAACCCA
>CAYQKF010000054.1:0-33399 GCA_964417935.1 uncultured Pirellulales bacterium | reverse complement strand
ATCATCGGCTCCACTGCGTGGAAGCCTGAGAGAACTCGCTTGTTTTGGGACTAGTCGTTGCTGGTGTTGACAGGACATGGACAAGGAATCTTGCTGTCAAGGTAATGCAAGGAACCATCGAATACAACGCTTAAAGCCAAAAAGTTGTTAAATAAAGAGGGGGTTTCCCCCTCTACCTTTTCTTTTTTATTTTACTGGTGTTATCCTATCTGGGTGGGTTATGATGTTCCCTGTAAGGACAATAGTTGAAAAGTTGATGAGGTGAGATATGCCGTATCCCTGGCGGATAGCCTTATAACAGGCAAAACAGCCATCCTTGCCGCCGCTCCATGAGGAAACATAGCTCATAGCACTTCATTCTCCGCAAGATTTAATATAGCTTTCAAATTGTGGGCTTGTTCAAGTGTACCACATTCTACGCTATTTTGTGCCGCTAACACAAACACATGCATTTTATTAAATTGGAGTTAGGGCATAAATTTCTCACGCCATTTTTTCACGCCCTCATGCAGAGAGCCTGGATGTACGCAGTCTGGGTCGGTAGTAGCCGGCAGTTTCTGAAATAAGTCTCCATGCGACTTCTCAAAATTCATGATCGCCGTTCCGAGGGCAAACCAACGCGCAGACTCTGTGGGATCTTTAGTCAGGTCGGTAAGTTCTTGCATGGGGATATGTTCTTCACATTCATAACAAAACTCGTGATAGCTTCGCTGCACCGCCACATTTTCCAGGCATTCTCTACAGATGAATAACCGCGTATGCATGCATTCGTTTAATGCATGAAAGAGGGAACCTTTCGAACGCGGCTTTTCATGCTTACATATTCCACAAATAGGCATGGTTTATACTCCTGTTCATAAAACCTTCGGCAAATAAAGGTCGATACTGTTCAACTAACTCTTTTGCGATAAATACGAGCCTAACCGGGTAGTCTGAATTATACAGCTTTTGACCATTTCCGCAAGCCGAGCATGCATTTCGCGCCGTGAGTTCCTTCCAACAGTCGTCTGAGGCGGGCCTCGATAGCTCCTGCGTATTCGGCCCGAACCCACGATGCGTGCTTTCGGCTGAAACCGACTTGCTGGCTTCTCTGGAATTCGAGCCAAGCAAATCAAAACCACAACGTCGCTTTCCCTGCTTCTGGCAGGCCGCCTCCAGCACAAAGGTAAACAAATTAAACAGGGCGTGGAAAACGCTTCTAAGCTGTTGGAGGTGAGAGCATGAGCTTCGGAGTTCGCAAAGGCTACGCTTGGCCAGCATCGGCTCTGACAGAGGTAGAAATGGCTGTGCTTGCTGACGTGAGGCAAGAGACAGGAAAACCTATCTCGATGCTGCTCAAAGAAGCTGTGCAGCTCGCTTATGGAGGCTGCTCTTCAGTTGTCGGGGAGGTGGAAAAATGATGCCCATAAACCTGAATCAGATTCAGCAGGACTCTGGAACTGCGAAACAGAAATTGCACATGGCACTGGTCAGCTTGGATAATAAGTCACGGATAGTGATTCCGAAGAAGGTCAGGGACAGGGCAGGGATAATAGAAGAGAACGCGCACCTGTTGATGTTCGCCTTTGATAATATGGTGCTTCTACAGAAGACCGACTTAAATGAATTGCTCGTCCTTGACCGCATAACAGGGCTGAGGCCGACAGCTTTTTGCCCTATGAGTCGGCCAAACAACCTGCGAGAGCTGGTAATCTGCTTGCTCGCAGACCGACATGGAATGACGTTAAGGCAGATACACTTGGCTATCAGACGGTCAAGGGGGAAAATCAGCTATCAGGCTGTGTGGAAGCTGGTGTATGGCATGACTCAAGACGGACAAATCAAAAGAGTCCCGCATAATAAATACGTCATCAATCCCCTATGGATCAAAGGCTTGAGGTCCTTCTGCAACATTATCGAGCAGAATCACAAAAACTTTCAGATAGATGAGGAGGTGATAGCATGCCAGAAGTAACAGGACGAGTTGAAAAAATTCAGGATAAACAAGCGAAGAATAGTGACGTGTATACGACCATAAACTTGAATGGCCAGAAAAAGGCCTTCTTTGATTGGGAAGGCCAATGCGAGGCAGCAGGAATCACAGCGGGCGACACGGTTAGGATCGAACATGATGGAAGCCAGTATCCGAGAGTCACGGGCTTGGAAAAGGTCGAGTTCAGCGAATCGACAGGAACCAACGAAAATGAGCATCAGGGAAGCAAAGGTGAGCGGAAAACAAGAATGTGTGCTCTGGAGTGCGCAGCACGGGTGTTGCAGAGCACAGACCAAACAGCAATAGAAATAACCCGACTTGCCGAAGAACTGGAAAAGTGGATTAAGGGTGAGGCGTCTTAGGACGCCTTATCCCTTGTGCTTCAAACCTAATATTACCCGTTAGCAGGTCCCCATATTCGGCAGCATGGGAAAAGCAAGGCCTGTCCGTGTTCACGCGGAGATTGAGACGGAAGAGTAGCATATCCTGCCCGTTGCTGAGGAAAAGTAGTTAAGCCTCCCCATCCGAACATACGAGCTTAATCTCCTTTTCCAGTGTGCTGTCCAAAACGTAATGGCGGGGATCCCTCATACGAAATCCGTTGGTTAATCCTGTGAAAAAAACACTGGGCCACGGGAACTTACGTTTCCACGGCCCAAACCCAGGCAAGGAGCTAAACAAATAAATATGGGACGCGAAAACGTGTCCTGCATTAACGGAAAGGAGGTAAGTTGTATGGAAATGGCACTAGTCAGAATGGATGAGAAGGGGCGGATAGTAATCCCCAAGAGGATGAGGAAAGATAAGGGCAGGAACTTTTTCATATACACGTTTGAGAGCCTTATCTTTTTGAGAAAAGTTGACAACAACAAGACGCAGGTCATCAGAGAGCTTAAAAGAGTTGAGGAAGCAGGGAAGTGAGAGCATGAACTACATCATCGAAACAATAATGCAGCAGATAAACTGGCCAGTTCTGTATTTCAGCGGTTTTCAGTTTATCCAGATAGACGGTGTTACCCTGCGAGTCCACAAGGCCGAGAGAAATTTGGACATACGATACAATCGCGGGGATGACCTTTATGACCTGAGCAAACATACAATGCGCCCTGATTTGACGGTGAAGACTGAAGAAATCAGAGGCGTATACTGTGACCAGTTGGAGGGTATCATTGCCGAGTTCTTCAATTCAGAGGAGGTAGATGAGCTATGAGCGAGGAAAAAGGGCTGAGGCTGGTATCTGCAACCTGTCCTGACTGCAACAGGACGGGCTGCACGCTTGGCATTCATGGCGAGCTTGAGCGTTGCAAGACGTGCGATGGCTTGGGGCACGTGTGTGACTGGGAGCCAAATGAGGAGGTGGCACCATGAGTCAAACGGACCTGTTCGGCGTCAGGGCAAAACCAAAACCTGTCCGTGTTCCAGCACAGATTGAGGGGCAAGTCAGGTCTATGCTTGAGCCCGAAGAGCAGGACAAGGTTGTAATTGTGGGCCGCGCCGCTGATGACCAGGCAACGGTTAACGATAAGAACAGGTTCGAGCCAAAAGAGAACCACGAACCAAGGCGCTGCCCAGGTTGTTATGCATTGATGACACCGCAGAGAGACGCCAGCCACTTGCAGGTTTGCAGGCAGTGCGACAAAGGCTACAATGTGAACTTCAAACCACCCAGGATATATTACGAAGTGAAGAAGACCTTGCCAAGTAACAACGCCAGGGACAGCGGTTCGCGCAGTGAAGACTCTACATCCCAGGCCAGTCTAAGCTGTCATAAGCGTGCGGTGTGTCAAAAGTGCGGAAGGCAGGCAATGACCGAATATGACACTGGTTGCAGGGACGATTCGGTGAGGGACTTATGCAAGGAGTGCCTGAAAGAAAGATACAAGGACATACGCCCAGGCTTCAGGAACACAGATGATGAACAGGTAGAAGTCTTTTCCCATACCACGGGCTGGGAGAGGATAAAATTCAAATGGGTAAAGGAGTTCATCAACCCCGCCATTATGGGCAACTCGATGTTCCCGGTTAATGTATGCCTCCAGCACCAGGAAATGACTGCGCATAGCGGGCAGAACATCGACCATCACACATACGGCATAACCTGGGCAGCGGCAAGATTCCTGTCGGTAAAGACGGGTGTGCCAATCCCTGCTGAGGCTTACAGTTAGCCGCAGCACCGCGCTCTGGCCTGTGAGCTTTCATCCTTTGATTTCTCCACAAGGCAGCGTCCCAGACCAGCAATCACCCCCGATTTTTCAGCGGAATCCATAACTCTGATTTCCACCAACTCAACTCAAAGAGAAATCAGGTAAAGAATTCCGCACCAGAGTTACGCGGAGGTGATTGCTATGCAGTTTTGGGACGCTCGTGATGCGGAGAAAATCGAGGAAATGAAAGCACGGCGCAAAGCAGAGCGCAAGGAGGCTGGTAATGTTAAATGCCCCTATTGCGGGTCAACAAACGCCAGGGAAATCCCTGAGATCAGACCAACCTCTTTCAGACACTGGCATTGCGACAATTGCTCACAGGGTTTTACGGTTTGCGTAACCGTTGAATGCCCTGAGTGCGGGTCAGGAGATATCTCCCTGTGTTACGCGGGAAAAGGCAATTTTGAACTCTGGTATTGCGGCGGGTGCAAAAAGGGCTTTGCGAAAGGAGAGCTGGTGAGCTGAGGGCTCGGCGCACAATTTTGCTTTGCTTGGGCAGGGCAACAATTGCGGGTGCTTAGCTGCGCGAACGGTCCAGAAAAGAACATAAAGTGCTTCGGCTAAGAAATTGGATGCCTCAGCACAATAATTGTTCTTTTCTCAGCGCGACATGTTGTTTCGCCAGGCCCGTACCTGGGATTGCGCGGCTTCTTATCGGCACAGGACTTGTCGGGTAGGGCCTCTGTTAGAGTTCTGTGGAGCCAGAGTTGTTTATTGTATGGTAGGGGTTGCGCTCAGGGTCTGCTGCTGGAGACGCAGGCCGCTGCTGGTAACTGTGATATTGGTTAGCGGTGAGCGGGGCGCGGGCGATTTGTCGATAATAGCGGATGCTGGGGCTTGTTAATTTGGAGTAACCAGGGCAAATTTGCCCGGGGTTTTAGTGGTCGCACGGGTGCTAAAATCAAAAATGGTTCGCTTCCATTTTTGAAAGTTGTAAATTTGGAAAATTGTATGATTGTAAGTTCTTGGAAAATAAGAACTTAAAAATTGGGGTAGTTGATTCAGATTCGAAAAGGCAAGAGAGAAAAACGGGTGGGGTTTTCGAGGTTGGATAACACCCTCAAAATAGCACCTATTTCAAGGCGGCTGATTGTAGTCTGACTACCCAGCGCGTTTATAAATTTTCGGCCCTAAATCTTCTGTATGGAACGATATTGTAGTGAGGTTCGCACGAGAAATACCCCGGATCCGGCTCATTATGGTAAGTACCAGGTGGAGCTTGAGGCAGAAATTGCTGGCCCTATCGAGCCGATCGAGGCAGCGTTGAAATCAGCCGGGTATGTCATGGTAGATTTTGACCCATGGGGCATGACGTATCTTTCTAATCAGGACCCGGATTTAAGGGTTGACGTGGATGAACTTGACGATTATGGCGACAATATCCGACTATTTTTACGCAAAAGCAGGCTTTCTGAGCAGGATGCTCACGAAGCAGAAGAATATCTTCAGCGAATTTACCGTGAACTTACTGATGAGACCGCTTTTGCACATGTGCCCCTTGTTTAACAAAGCCACCCCCGCCACTTGTACCTGTCCAGTTTGATAACGGTTCGGCGGTGTTGGTGGCGCTTGACACGATAGATAAAGCGGCTGATGGGTAAGGCGCCGTGGTTCGAATAACGGCTGTTGCCCGTGACATACACCGATGCTCGCGGGCCGAAGTCACACGTAAGAACTGACTGATTAACTTCAGAAGTCAATCAAGGCATCCAGACCCATTGCTTCAAGCTCACTTGTGGAAAAGTCCGGAAGGGGTAGAAAGTCACAATAATGTGGGGTGAACTTTGGTGGCAGATAAGAAAGGGGTTTTTCCGACAGCGCTGGCTTGTATTTTTCCATTTCAACAAAAGTTACGTAAATGGAGTCGAGTTCGCTTCGATTGTTTGAGAACAGCTTGAATAAGTAGTCTTTCAATTCCGCATACCGATTAAAGGGGGAAGGAAACTCTTCCCATGTTACAGGAAGGGGCGAATACGGCACTGCGAAAACAACCTCTCGCCCTTTCTTACGTGCGGAGCGAATGGTCTCGTCTACGAGTTCCTTCTGACCGAGGTGGAGTTCCGAGTTGAACATGAAACCAAGCTCAAACTCCGCTCCTCGTATTCTTTCGGCAATCTCTTTCTGCTGTTCGGGCAAGAGGGCAGGCTTGCCCCTAATCCGTCTGATGCTTTTCGGCATTGACTTCTCAGACGTGCCCGCCACGCCTATGTTTCTCTCCTCCGTGAGCTTTCTCTTTATTCTGTCGTTCGCGCGCCCATCCTCATCCTCGCCTTCACGGACGACGATATATTGTTTCGCTATCTTGCTTTTCGGGGGTTCGAATCTGCCCTGATAGTTCCTGTTAAACCCGATATCATAGTGTTGCGGGTAGATTACATGGGGAAACTTTGGGACTATAAAAACCTTGTCAAAAGGGAGAGTCTGAAAGTCGACGTGCCCGCGCCGCAGGGCTCCGTCAATTTCAGCAGCGAGCCGTACTTGTCCTCTAAGGACGAGTTCGAGTTCATACATCCTGGTAAAATAGCTTCTAAAGTCCTCCGGCTTGGGGAGCCTTGTTTTTATGCTGTCGTAGGTACTTGCATAACCAGGGTCCCTCTCCGCCCTTTTCAGGTCTTTCTCCGGGAAAAATTGCGGTGGGTCCGGTAGGCCTATTCCGATGACGAGGCCGCGATAACCGTTGGGAATAACGTGCGATATCATGCACCAAGTGATGTCGACGATGTGGCCCAGAGTTAGACCGTTTCTGAATGTGCTGTTGTACAGAACGAAATTGTTTTTTTTCGTTGGCCTAGGCTTTTCAAGTTTGTTGAGCCAGTCGAAGAACTGTTTTACCTGTTCCAAATTATTTCCTCTACCGATTGCCATCGAGGTCTGTAACCTCAATCAAGCTCAACATGGTTCTGTCTGGGCCTTCCCGGGCGGCTGGGAGGCGGCCTCACCTTGTTGCCAGCTATCGCATAGTAGACAGGGTCCAAGGCGTATCTGTCAGAGTCCACTCGGCGTAACGGACTGCACTGATACTGCTGAAATAGCTCCGTATTCCTGCGGAAAATGGTTGATTTTCTCAATGTGACACCCGTAGACGACCGAAACTTATCTTGTATTTCCGCAAGGGTCCAACTCTTATCTTCTCCTTCTGCTCTCAGATACTCACGCAAATGCCAGTCAAAATACGAATAAAGCTGTCTCAGCAAGGCGGTGTACGTCTGCGACGGGCCTGACATATTATTTTAATATCAGAAAATTATAAAACTTTTTTACCACATCCTGTGTTTCAGGGAAAGAAGAAAAGTCAAAGTTGCGAATTTTTGGAAAAGAGCTTGCAACATTTAGGAGAAAGTAGGCTCGCTGACCCTGCGATAGACGCCGGGCTCGACTTCCTGGAGATAAGGCGGGCCTCGTTGTTGGGCCACATATCGTTCAAGCTGTGTTTGGACGGTAGCAGGTCGGAAGCGGACGCCTTCGGTGTGCTCAGGGAGTTGTGCTGCAATTTCCGCTGCCGACGCTTGGTCGGTCAGGTCAAAGATTCTACTCAGATACCTTTCCGGATTAAGGGTGAAACGGTGGTAGTTACGGTTGTACCTTCTGACCTGTATCCTTCTTCGGCTACGTTTCCTGTAGCGATTCTGGCGATAACGCAACATCTGGCTGCGATATCCGGCGTCCAGATGATATTTAACCGTGGTGAATGAAACACCGTATGTGCCGGCAATCGATTTGTATATAGGTGATTTCTTCACCCCTTTGGCTGTTTCCTGCTGAAAAATTGTTAGCCATTCTTGTAAAATTTCCGGGTTGTCCTTGGATATGCTCATATAAGTCGTTTTGTCAGCAAAACTTATAAATTGAGCGCAGTATTCCAAACTGCAAAAATTTTTTTCAAAAAAACCTTGACAGGGGGTTTGGGTGCATGTTATTCTTTAGCGAAACTACATAATTTAATTCATTTTGGCTACCGAATAACAGATTTAGGGGATATCGATATGGACACGGGCATGAAATTACGTCAGGGAGTGAAGGCATATATGAAAAGAAAGAAGCTTACACAGCAGGATTTAGCGGCGATTCTGGGTGTGAGCGCATCCAGGCTCGCGCAGATTCTGGTTGCCGGTGCTGTTCCACCCCCGGAAATGGCATTGAAAATCGCGCATCTTTGCGGTTTGGACCCGGTGGAAATTGTGTTCTGGAGTGTCGAGCAGCGGGTTGGGCCGATGAAATCCCATGAGCTTAGGGTGGACGACAGTGTACGCTACACGCCACTTGTGATGCAGCGGCTGAGAGAGGCAACAATCAAGGTGGACATACTGGGAATAACGGGTATTCGCCGGATTCGTAACTCAAGGGATGGGTTTAGAAACCTGCTGGCATCGGGTGGAACCTTGCGCGTGGGGCTGTTGGACGTAACATGTCCCGCCTTCACGGAACGGCGGAGCCATGAAAGTGACGGTGATGATGAATTCTTGGCCGACGATAACCAGGTGACATTGCGCATGAATGCGGAGTTTTACGTGTCCACGGAAGTGTTGAAGGGTCTATCGTCATTTGCGAAACATGTTGGGCGTGGGTCAGTTGAATTCCGTGTCTTCAACGAGTGTCCCCGTGTTGCGATTGTGATTGCAGACTCGGGACTTGCTTACAAATATGTTTACAGGCATCGTCATGTAGGAGAAAGGGGGCCTGTCCAAATTTGCTTAGATGCTAAGGACAAGCTTTTTCATGAAATTGAGACGGATTTCAAAGAGATTTGGGATAAGAGCAGAAAGGTAACCCTCAACGACTTTGCGCCTCGTTCTGCCTCATTGCCGCTGAAGCTAACGGACTTATTGCAGCAATAAGCGGCTCAGGGTAAGGAGTTTATTGAGAGATACAATAGTGTAGAAATTTAAGAAAGGACAACCCGAACCAAAACTTGGCCGAATCTTTTGGCCGCGGCCCAAGTAAGGTTCAACCCGGTGACTTAAACGAGCTAACGCCCGTTCGTTTCGGATTGCGGACGAATCTGCTGGGTTGTCCTGTATGTATAAATAATTATGCCGGATAAACCGGAAAAGTTCAAGAGGTTTTTGGGAGTTCAAGTTTTTGGATTTCCCCTAAGACAGAAAGGAGGCCGAAAAATGCCAGGCAAAAACGGAGCGAACGGAAGTCAGGAACTCGTAATCGGCGTGCCGGACCAGATCCACAGCATTCTCTTGGCAGAGATTGGGCATTGCAAAGGTCTGGATGTCAGGCGCAAGCGAAAAAGCAAAACAAAGGTTTACATATCCTGCCGCAACGGAGAGGTCGAAGGCTTTCTTCGCACAGCCAGTAGAGCCGGAAACATTTTACAGGTTTTGCAGCTTGACGCAGTGGCACGAGCGATGGAGAGCGTTGGTGAAACGCCATCAAAGGATTTCGTTGAGATGGTCAAGGCAGCGAGGTCGCAACTGGGAATTGACGGTGACGATACGGCACAAACCGTGGAACGATGAGCACGTTTAATTACTGGCAAACGTTAAGCTCGATGGGCTTGCTTTATTAGAGAATAGTTGGGACATGTGAAGCTGGCGCGCGTTACGTAAAAATGAACGAATCAAGAAAAGGAGAAACAAAAATGAAAACGGAAACAAGAGATTTAGACATTAGCGTGAGTAATCAAGATTTGGCTCTGCAGGGCATGCTTGATTTTACAATTCCTGGGCCTCTGGCTCGGCGGCCTGAAGCAGTCGTTAGGCTGGAACAGGTCGCGCCAAGCCTGATTAGCTTGAAGGAACAGCAAGAGGCCAGGAGGCAGAGGGAAAGAGAAGAGCAGCGCAAGGCCAAGGAGCAGCGAGTAAGAATAGCAACCGGTGACTGAGCGAAGTGGGGTTGCTCGATGAAGCGACGGATACTTATCACAATACCAGAGGTTGTGTTTGACGGGACTGTTCTGGAGTTGGAGACGAGGCACCGGGGCGGTATGGCCCTGTGTGGTGCCGGCATGTGCGAGCGCGAAGGACGGGTCGAACTTTTGCACCACAACACGATATTCACGCCAGAGCTTTATGGTTGCTTGTACCAGTTTGGCAAAGGCGGCCTGTGTCCCGTTGCCATCTGGGAAGGCAGCAGGCGCCCGAACAGGGATGAGGTGCGTTCGTTCCTGCAAGGCCTCTGGCAGGCCGGGCTTTATTGCGGCGCGGCCCTTGCGCTGGTGAGGGTAGGCTCGAACATGCTGGCTTACGGGTGGATGAAGCAGGGCGAGGACTTCTTCCCGGTTGACACTCTTTCTCTGGCTGGCGCCGGCATGTTGACGATGGATGTCCGGCCCTTGTGGCCTCTGCGCGGAAACAAGGGCAAGACGAAAACAGCAAGGAACGGGCCCGCAACCAGTCGGGCAGAAACCGGCGGCGACCGAACGTCCGGGGAATCTAAGCTCAGCAGGCTGGCGATGTTCCTCGGAGAGGGTGACATGGCCAGAGGCTGGGAAATCGTGCGAAAAGCTAGGGGACTTCGTGTTGCTGTAATCGGGTCCGGCCGGATGGGCGCGAAACTCATATTGGAGGAGATTGTCCCGTGCGAAGTGGCTGCTGATGGCGGCCTCATCACTATCGACGGGGACATCCTGCATGAGCCGAATTTCGACTCGGTGGTTCTGCCGCCAGAGGCCGTCGGGATGCCCAAAGCTTTCGCAGTCGCATGCATGGCAAAAAAGTTAAACCCTGATGCACATGTTCTACCGATTTTTGCGACGATATCGAACAGGGCGGCCATAGAGGCGGTGATAGCAAGCGACGTCATCATTTCATGCCTGGATAGGGACGCGGGCAGGGTGGCTGCGGCAATCCTGGCGGCTTTGTACGACAGGGTTCACCTCGACCTCGCTGGCGGGACCGCCTATACGGAAAGCCATGACCAGGCTGTCGTAGGGGAAGTGCGCCTGGCGTTGCCGGGTTCTCCTCCGTGTGTCGGGGGCATGGGTCTGCAGCAGAGCTGGGACGATGCGATAGAAGAACTGAACCAGAGTGCCGAAGCTGAACAGCAACGGAGACGCGCGAACGACCCCCACGCGGAGCGTCCGGGCACTTGCGCGGCTGTACACCATTCGGTTATAGGCCACGGGATGATGATGTTCTGGCGGCTCCTGCAGGGCAAGGTGAAGGCTTCGGTGTGGGACCACCTGGACATGAATGGACCCCGCCCGGTGTGGCATGACTGGACGATGTTGGCCAGTGCCCGAACCTGCCGGGCGTGTTCCGAAAATGGTCTGAGAGGACTTGGTGACCTGAAGCTCAAAAATGGCTGAACTGAAAGATAGAATAGACTGGAAGCGTGTGGTAGGCACTGGCAGCGACCCCGGAAGAAATGCGGAGACCTACGATGGACAGGTTGAGTGGGATGGCGCCGTAAAGGAAATCAAGGGAATCAGCCATGCTGTCAAAGAATTCGGGCGGGCCATTTTCGGTGATTCGGCAGGGACCGTGCGTGACACAAGGGCACGGGGAACATCAGGAAGGCAGGAGTCCCGGACAAAGTGCACTGAATTCGTTATAGAAGTGTGGTTGATTTTCCTGGGAGTGTTAGCGTTATTGGGCGTTTTCGCCCTGTTTGGCGTGTGGTTAGCTGGATTAGGTCTGGTGATGGCCGTTAAAGTAAGCATTCCCATTCGCATTTTACTTGTTGTAGTGGTGCTTCCTTTATATCCGCTCGCGTTGGCGCCTTTGTTTTGGGTTCAATCGTATTCGGAGAGACTGAGCGGATAGAAAGCCAGGACTAATAGCTATATGAGCGACAGGCTTTTGCAGGCTTATGGAAAAACGTTTTTCAAATAATCTGAAGTGAATGAAATGAAAACGGAACGGATGTAATCACGGCGGGATGAGGAATTGACGTCTGTCAGGCACAACCTTGCAGCTTTTTCACGGGAAGGAAAGTTGAGAGATGAACGAAGAACTCGAAAAAGAAAAACAAAACGACCGGAACGAATCGCGTGCGCCTCGTGACTCATGCCCGGTCTGCGCAGGAACCGGGAAGCTTGCGGTGCAGACGGAGACCGGTGAAAGAACGGTCAGGTGCCCGGCTTGCAACGGCGGGGGAAGGGTACGTGCGCCCAGGGCAAGGCGTTCGCGGCGGATACCAGGGTTGCGCCGGCCTCCGGTGCGCCGCGGCCGGGGATTGAGGGTCGGCCAGCACGGGCCGGGGTGGAGCAGGGGAATTGAGCAAGCTTTTTTCCCGGAACCGGAGACGCAGGGGCAGGCAAGCCAGGCAGGACCGGAACGATGGCCGGAACCAGAGCCGCCAGAGCCTGCGCCAGAAAACCTGGAAAAGATGGAGCCGGACGACCTGAAGGCCCTGGTAGCGAAGATGGATGCGACGTCGGCGGCGGTGGCAGAGAAGTGGGACGGGATGCGGGGACACGATGTGCCTGAGGTAATGGGCTATGCGCAGGCATATCCGGTTGACAACGTGACGGAAGGCGGAAAGGCCGACCGGGGACGGAAGCCGCTGATGCCCGAACCGGCGCCTGCCCCTGTGTCAACGGAAATAAACTACGACGTGGCAGGGCTCGACGTCATTGGCCCGGCTGCCCCGGGAACTTGCGACCTGCGCGAGCAAATCGACGTAATCGGATTGGGAATAAATCCCCCTGGAGGATAAGCAGAATGGCAAAGGAACATGACGTTGAACAGGAACTCGACGTTACCCGCGGCATAGGCGGAATGGAGGAACGCACACGCATCTACCTCGAAGGCGCCGATTCCGAAAACCTCCCGCTGGTTGACAAGACGGAGTACACCGACATCGGGCTGGGGGGCATGGAGGAATCCGTTGATATTCATTTAAGGCGGGCCGATGGATGTTTCCACGCCATCCACGCTGCTTCGGAAATCGGCGCGACCTGTGCAGGGTGTGGAGGGGTCATGTGCCTGAAATGTTCGGCCAGGGAAAGCAACGTGTGCGCCGAATGTAAGAGGCCTGTTTGCGGCTCCTGTCAGAGAAGGATATGGCTTCGCTCAGATGACTCAATTCTGTGTCCCGCGTGCGCTCGCCGCTGGTGGCTCAAAGAACTGATGCTTGCGGGGGCTGCGGCCGTGTTAGTGTTGTTATTTTTTGTCATGTTGTTTCGGTTATGAGGAGCTTTTCAAAAATGGACGTGTTAATCTTCACAATCATATTCATTGTTTCCCTGCTACTCGCCAGGCACCGCCTCGCTGCGAGCAGTCTGGACTGGCGGAGCGTAATCGGGTTTGTGTGCGGAGCGCTGTTAGGCCTGCTGTTCGGCCGGTTGCTGGCCGATGACCCGGCCGGACTTGCGTCAGCCACGGGTGTACCCTGCTTTGTTTTCCGGCTGCTGTTCGTTCTCATCGGCGGAGTTGCGGGAGCGGGCGCTTTCAGGGAAATTTTAGACCAAGCTTTCCCGTCGAACCCGAAAAAGAGGAGGGACAACGATGCTGCTGGGCAATGATGATTTAAGGAACCTCGCCAGGAAAGCGGGCATGGACAAGCACCCCGGTGTGAAGGCGCTGGTAAACGCCCCCATGCTGCCGGCGAAAAAGAGGCAGAAGCTTGTGAAGTGGCTTACCGGAGCGGCCGCGATAAACTGCCCTGAACCCCACCCGCTCGTTCCGGGACCGGGCAGGGAAGAGGCAGGGGCAGGCATTGCGGAGGCGGGGCTCGTGGTAACGGGCAGGGGCCCAGAGTACCCGTTCAGGTTCAGCGAAGAGCATTTCCTGACCCACATGCAGATAGACGCAAGTACGGGTGGAGGAAAAAGTTTAACTCTCATAAATCTGGGACTCCAGGTTCACAGGGCTGGGATACCGGTCTGGTGGTTCGACTCGGAGGGGGATATTTGCGCGGCGGTCGTAGCCGAGGCGCCCGACGTTATGGTGATAAACTACAAGGACATAAGGCTCGCGCTGTTCGACGGCCCGGAGGTCGAAGACCTGGACTGGGGCGAGTATCTGAACAAGCTGGTGCACTCCTTCCAGGACGTCCTGCTTGCCCTGCACGGGATGCAGAACATGATTAGGGATGTGGCGCTTGAACTGAGGGAAAAACAGGGCCCCTTCACGATATACGATTTCTACCAGGCCCTGCTCAGCCGCAGATACAAGCTGAACACGCGGGAAAGAGGATATTTTGACTCTCTAAAAAACAGATTTCAGGGCATGATTATCCCGTTTCTTGGCAAGACCTACGGTTCAGGCTCCCACGACATCAGGGCGCTCATGACCAAATCCATCGTCTGGCAGTTGCAGGGGCTGTCGGAAGACGTGCTGGACCTTTTCATCACCGTGCTTTTCGTCTGGATAGGCCTGGTGAGACAAGCGGTTTCTTCACCGGCTCTGGGATTGCTGATGGCCCTGGACGAGGCAGTGAGAATTTTCACCCCTGAGTGGGGCAGGTTCGCGCAGCCGCAGAAAAGCGCAAAACTCGACTTCATGGCCACCTGCCGCAAGAGACAGGCCGGGGTTATGCTCGCGACTCAATTCCCGCACCTGCTGCCGAAACAGGTTGCGGCCCTGACGAATTCCTGGGTGGTGTTCAGGCCGGCCGACGGGTATTTTCTGGATTGCGTCAGCGAGGCCCTCGACCTGGACAGGGACCAGCAGGAGTACCTGATGCGCTTGCCGGACAGACACCCTCGCAGGGTCATTATCCGCTGTCCGGGGGTGGCCGATCCGTTCCTGGTCGAGCTTCCGGAACTGGATTTCGGGATGGCAGGCCAGGAGGAAATCAGGACGCGCCGCCAGGAGTCGCTCAGGTGGCTGGAGAAGATATACGCCCCCCGGACAGCGCGTGAAAAAACGGCCGCGCTGTTCGGTGACAGGGGGCAGGAGACGGCACCGGTTCCGCGAGAGCACGTCATTTCCAAGGCCAGGCTCGACTACCTGATTCTGTGCGCGCGAGAACCATTCACCTACGTCACCGTGAGAGACAAGGGGCACGGCATACCTACAGGGACCGGCACCGCCTACAGGCGCCAGCTCGCGGAAGAGGGCCTGCTGAAGCTGCACCGGATTGAGACCGGCAAATCCGGAGGCCAGCCCCAGTTGACCGAGATCACAGAGGATGGTTACAGGCTGCTCGGGCGCTACCAGGTATCCGTGAGCAGGCCGCCCGGTATAGGCGGCTATTCGCATAAATGGTGGCAGCGGAAAATATGGGAGTGGGCCACGCGCAAGATGGGCTACCCCGCGGTCATCGAGCAGGAGGTGGCGGGAAAATCCGTGGACGTCGGAGTCAGGTGGGAAGAGCGCAGGGTCGCCGTGGAGGTATGCGAAACCGGCGTAGAGAAGGAGCTTTCGAATATCGAGAAAGACCTCGCCGCGGGCTGGGACCAGGTTGTGCTGTGCGCCGTCAGGCAGGAGACCCTAGACAGGCTGCACGAAAAGATTCTGGACGAGCTGGGCAACGACCTGCTGAAGCGCGACAGGGTGCGTCTGGTTCGGTTATCGGATTTCCTGACGCCTGAGGGAGAGAAAGAGAACGGAAGCGCCGGCAAGGCGTCAGAGGACAGCGAGGCTGAAGGGACGACCGGGGGCGTTTAAGGGCGTCCAAAGCCGGGGAAAGGAGTGAAATGAATGGCGGCGCTTCAAGGATTAAAAAAATCGCAAGTACGGACAGGCAAAGGACCTGTTAGCTGTTTCAAATTGGTTAACTGTTAAATGAGGGGTGAAACTGAAACGGCTCAACTTGCAAGGAGCGAACGAAAAGCGGTTTGATTAAAGCAAGATGACCGTACACGAGGAAAGTAATGACAGGTGTGAAAATCGAGAACAAAGTTGATTTAACGCCGTTGGCAAGGTCAATCCTTCAGAGGCGTTATCTGTGCCGTAAGGCGAACGGGGTGAAAGAAACCCACGAGGAAATGTTCTGGCGCGTCGCAAAAAACCTAGCCCAGGCGGAGGAACGGTACGGCTGCGACGCCAATGAGTGGGCGAAGAAATTCTACCAAATAATGGCCGAGCTAAAGTTCCTTCCCAACTCTCCATGCTTGATGAACGCGGGCACGCAACTGGGTCAGCTAGCAGCGTGCTTTGTCCTGCCGGTTGAAGACAGCCTGGAGGGAATTTTCAATACGGTCAAAGAAGCGGCACTGGTGAACAAATCCGGAGGTGGAACCGGTTTCTCATTCTCGCGGCTCAGGCCGGATGGCGATATTGTTGGCTCGACTAGCGGTGTAGCTTCAGGGCCGGTCTCATTTATGCGGGTCTTCGATGCTGCCACTGAGCAGGTCAAGCAGGGTGGCAGGCGACGCGGGGCGAACATGGGCGTCCTTGAAGTAACCCATCCTGACGTATTGACTTTTATCAGAGCGAAGAACAAGGCAGGCATTCTGGAGAACTTCAATCTTTCGGTCGCTGTAGATTCCGAATTTATGCAGAAGGCCCTGGTAGGTGAGGATTACGAACTGGTCAATCCCCGAACGGGCAGGGTTACCGGCAGCCTCAACGCACGAGACGTTCTGGACGAGATAATCCGCGAGGCCTGGCGAACCGGTGAGCCGGGGCTGCTTTTCCTCGATAAGGTGAACGATGCAAATCCAACGCCCCACACCGGAAAAATCGAGGCGACGAACCCGTGTGGCGAGCAGCCTCTCTTGCCCTACGAGTCGTGTAACTTAGGTTCTATGAATCTAACCAGAATGATACGAGATAAACGTATTGATTGGGGTAAGCTGCGTGAAACAACACGGCTCGCGATCCGGTTCCTTGACGATGTGATTGACGTGAACCGCTATCCCCTGCCACAGATTGAAGACATGACGGCAGGTAACCGGAAGATTGGCCTGGGCGTGATGGGATTTGCCGACCTGCTGTACGAACTCGGTATCCCGTACGATTCTGAAGAAGCCGTTCAATTTGCAGGAAAACTGGCATCGTTCATCCAGCAAGAAGCCCACCGGGCAGGCGAAGAGCTTGCCGGAGAGCGGGGCTGCTTTCCGAACTGGGAAGGCAGCACATGGGATACAAAGCGTCAGAGACGGATTCGAAACGCTGCCAGTACCACAATCGCCCCTACCGGAAGCATCAGTTTGATCGCAGGCTGCTCCAGCGGCATCGAGCCAAACTTTTCACTCGTCTACGAACGAAAGGTAGAAGACGAAAGAACGATTATCGTTAATCCCGTATTCGAGCGAATAGCACGAGAACGAGGCTTCTACCGACCTGGGTTAACCGAGGAGATTCTCAATTGCGGAAGTCTCAAAAACATTAATGGAATCCCTGAGCAGGTAAAGCGCGTTTTCGTTACCGCACTTGAGATTCAGCCGGAATGGCATGTGCGGATGCAGGCAGCCTTTCAGCAGTTTACGGACAACGCAGTTTCAAAAACGGTCAATCTGCCAAAACATGCTTCGATCGCCGATGTGGACAGGGTCTTCCGGCTGGCCTGGGAGTTGGGCTGCAAGGGAATAACGGTCTATCGTGATGGAAGCAGGCCTGACCAGACGCTGAGAACACGTGCAGATGTGTCGGCAGGTGGATTGCCGCGGGCACGTCCTGAAGCGACCACCGGCCGAACAAAGAAGGTAAAGGTCGGCTGCGGGAATTTATATATTACCGTGAACAGAGACGCGCACGGAGTCTGTGAGATTTTTACGAACGTTGGCCGAGGTGGCGGGTGTCCTTCTCAGGCAGAAGCTACGAGCCGCCTGGCCTCAATTGCCCTGCGGGCCGGTGTCGCCCCGGAAGCCATTGTCGAACAGTTGCGGGGAATACGATGCCTGTCCACGCTAACAGCGAAAAAGAAGCAATCAGGCATCAAGGTTCTCTCCTGTCCTGATGCCATTGGCAGAACGATAGAGGAATTTCTTAATGGCCGGGAGCGCAGCTCGGAGACGCCTTTGCCTGATAGGTGTCCGGAGTGTGGCAGCATGCTTGACCATGAGGGAGGCCGATGCATGATTTGCAGGTCATGCGGCTTTAGTCGATGCTATTAAACGGGTTGAACGGTTGTAACATAAAATATGACGTTCATTAGCCAAACAGCATTTAAACGGGTAGGCAGAAGGATTGTGGTTATCCTTTATGTTATAACAGGATGGAAAAACTGTTGACAATAGATGAACTCAGTGATAAGCTCCAGATCGGTAAATCAACGATATATCGCTGGGTGCGATGGGACTTCGTGCCTTATATCAAGATTGGCGGAGTCCTCAGATTTGAGGAAGGAAAGGTTAGAGGCTGGCTGAGACAAAGAGGCTGTGCGGGGAGTTCAAGATTGAAAGCAAAGATTGAAAATACTCGCGGGAGTAATACGGGAGCATCCGTGGTGCATAAACGCGGTCAAACGTGATTAAACGTGATTAAACCTGAGAATAATTTAACTCTTTTTGTTAAAGGGGGTTAAACGCTAAATACAGCTCCTTAAAAGGCTTATGAAAAGGCGGTGACGGGGGTTCGAATCCCCCCGCCTCCATCCTCCGTCGCTCGCTTGCAGCGAGCTATGGAGGATGCCCTATGTAGCTTTAGCGAAGTAGGGCTTTTCTTGTGTTTGTCCCAACTTAAGGGAAATTAAATAGTAATGAAATACGTATATCTTCTGCAGAGTATATCACAGCCAAGAAAACGATATGTTGGTCTGACTACTGATTTGAAAAAGCGCTTCAAAGAACACAATGCTGGGAAGTCCCCCATACGTCTAAGTTCATACCTTGGCGAATGGTAGTAGCTATTCGGTTCGCCGATGATCAAAAGGCCGATGCGTTTGAAAGTTATTTGAAGTCTGGTTCAGGTCACGCCTTTGCCAGACGGCATTTCTGGTAGGAATGAGAGATGGTTGCAACTCATAGAATCCTAACACCACTACCACAACTAAAGCTGGGAAAGGGAACACCAAGTAGGTTTCCGGTCATTCAACTCGGAGAATGCTTGGCTTTTAGCCCGATGACTGCGCGACTATATCGAAGCTTGGTGAATCTTGCCAAAGAAAAGCACTGTTCTGACGATGCCATATAATTGTTGCAGGAGGCTGGGTGTGTTTTTTGGACGGAAATCCCAGGTCCTATGCCAGCCGCAGAAATGCCTTTACTAAGCGGGGTGATGTATAGTTCCGTTGCTGATGGGATATTGCAAAGATTGTTTGATTGTATGCTTTTGTTTGGATACGTTCCGAAACCGTTTCGTAGATTTCTTTGGTTTTTCACAAGCGGGGCAACTCGCAAGATAGAGATGAAGAGTCTGAAGATGCTGGAGCCTGATTGGAATTACTATGATCGGGAAATCAAATACGCAGAACCAGCACAGGCCGATTTTATGCTTCATGCTCTACAGAAACTATGGAATAAGCTATCACCTGTGTTAGGCATTGAGTCACTTAACGGCACATTCACTAACAAAAAGAAACATGATGTTTACTTGAAAGCCGGCAACGATAATATCGTGAGGAAGACCGAAGAGCTTGTAAAAGCTCGATATGGTCCAGATGCGCATTTTGTGGAACCCGAAATTACAAATGTCATAAATGAATCATATGATGAACAGGAAGCCAATTTGGAGCTTCCTATCCTCCCTATCATGCCATCCGGGAGACGAACAACGAAATGGTTTGTTGAAGGTTGGCAGAGCGCGTATTTTAAAGAAATTGCAAAAATAGACAGCAAGCAATACAAAGAACCTTCTGGAAGAAGATTTTATAGGGCTTTTCAGATCTTTACTGCCGCATGCAGGCTGCAAAATCCACACAGGTTTGTTGCTCTTATGACCTGTCTGGAGGCTCTTTTTTGCACAACGTCAAGGGAAATTACATTTCAGCTTGCATCAAGGACGGCGTGGTTCCTCAACCCGACTGATTTGAGCAAAAGGAAGCAGATGTTTGGGGATGTCAAAGCCCTGTATGAAATCCGGTCAAAAATTGTCCACGGCCAGAAATACAGTACGAGCAAAGTTGAGAGTTCTGTAGGCGATCTGGGAGACTTGGTCAGAGAAGTATTTCATAAGATATTGTTAGACAATATCATATACAAGGTTATCTTCAGCAGCGATCAGAATGTCTGGAATCGGTACTTGGAGAGCCTGAGCTTAGGAGAGAACATCGAATAAAAAAATGCCGATGAAGAAGGATCTCCAATCAGACAATCATGATGGCTACTTGTTTGATTGTGGAATCGCTACAGAGCCGGTACTTATCAGTGCATGTTTACTTGGGATTCCGTGTCAGTGGCACGGTCGCAGACCAAAGAAACGTGACAAGCTAATCAAACGTCTGAAGAACAGATATGTCCTTGTTCCGGTTTGTCCAGAACAACTCGGCGGTATGCCAACGCCGCGGACAGGGGAAAAACTGCACGGCACAGGGGCAGAAGTTCTGGATGGCCCATCGCGAATCATCGCACCGGAAACAGGAAAAGACGTAACCAGATTTCATATCAATGGCGCCAGATATACACTGGAGATTGCAAAAATTGTAGGTGCTCGACGAGCTTATTTGAAGGGCGGAAGTCCTTCGTGTGACCGAGAAGGCGTAATCGGTGAAGCACTAAAGCGCGCTGGTATAAAGGTCATCCGTGTTCCATAACTGTCAATGGTTCTTAAACCACACAATTGCAAGAGCCGATAGCGCTCTCCATGTTCAAAGCTTTGAAGGTTTGGTATTCCTCCATACATAAGCCGATATGTAATTGAGGTTGGAACTTTTTGATTGTATCAATGAGCTGCCTGTAAACTTCGATTCGAAGTTTAAGGGGGAATCGAACACGGCCATCATTAGATTTTGTTTTTTCAAGTTGGTTTGAGATCGGATTCTTCCTACCCAATTTTCGTTCCATAAGTTTCAAGGCAGCGGAGTAACTGCAAATCTGGCCGAGGGTGATGCGCTCGAGTGGTACCGACATTAAAAGATTCTCTATGAAATTAGCGTATATTTTTTGCCAACCTTTGACAGGAATAATCGGCATAATCACAGCCCGTAAGGGGTAACCTGCGTCCACACATTTTTGCATGGCGGCGACCCTCTCGTTGGGTGAGGGTACGTTTCGCTCAAAAGCGGATGAGACTTCCGGTGGATTCAAACTCCAGGAAAGAATCGTATGCTGTTGATGGTCGAGGTCCAGCAGATTTTCGACATTGGTGCTTTTGGTCAATAAGATTAACCTGGCCTGTTTTTGTCGGGCGAAAAAAGGAATCATTATCCGAGAATAGCCGGTAAGCGGATCAAGGGCCAAACCATCTTGAAGCTTGCCTAAATAAAAAGCAGTAGGTTCGGTAAGCTGCGAAGCGACTCTATCAATCTGATTCAGCATTTCCGGCAGATTCAAAAAGACTTTTACGTTCGGTGAATATTTTACACCGGGTGTGCCTGCCAGATAGCAATACTGGCAATCGTATGGACAAAAACCGTATGGCGAAAAATGCCAATAATTCGGACAGGCATTATCATCTTCATCGCTGTAGCGGAGAGCACTTTTATGTATCCCAAAAACGAGCGTCTTTTTCCCCTGATAATGAAGCTCTAAAGGGTCTGCATTATTGAGTTCGACCCGGTTGTGGGGCAGGTCTAATTTTTCAATAACCGTGGCCTGGGGATATACACCGCAAATTTCTTTTACAAGTTCCCGCCGCAGTTTTGTTTGAAAGCTACCCTTGGTTATTATAATTTTATCAGGATTGAAATGCTGAGCCGGTTTAGGTTGATATCTTGGAGATGATTTTTCAAATAAAGATGATCCGGGCATAGTTAGACTTTCCCATCCAATTCATAAAGACGGTTCAGAAATGATTCTCTGAGTGTAACCATTGTTATGATACTAACCAAAGCCCCAAATAGTGCAGTATTATACCTATCATGCCATAAATGTCAAGCACAAACAGTCGCTAATCAGCTTTCGCTATCTGCAAAACGGCAGCTTGAATTTGATTATTATGAGACGTCAAACAGATACTGCTCATAAAACCCACTTATCAGTACTGATAACCACAAAAAAAAACGACTAAATCTTTTTTTTATTGCTCTTTTGTCCAATTTCTTATATAATGGCCTTATTGCGTGTTGGTTTTGGGGGGTTTTTGCAAGACGCAATACCACAAGGCTCTTTGATATTTGTTGAGCGCTCGTATTATCTACAGTGGTAGCGTTTTGTTTTTCACGGCAGCCATTTTATGGCTTATTCCACACTTTGCTTTAAGTATGGATAGAGTTTCTAATTCGTCAATCTAAGGAGATTCATTATGAGATGTAGTGCAAAAACAATGGTATGCTTTGTTCTTGTTTTTCTTTTGGTCTCTGTGGCTTGCTTTGCAGAAGATGGCCGAGAGCAAAAGGCCGGAGACGCCGAAAAAATTGAGCAAATGCGTGAGGAGGCCGAAAGGGCCAAACGAGAAGCTTTCGAAAAAGCCAAAGCTAAGCTCCAGGAAGAAATTAGGGAAATTGATTTACCCGAAGACACAACCAGGCGCATGAACGTAAAGGAAATAAGCATCAGTGGTAACAGCCTGATACCAACTGACGAATTGTTGGAGAACATGCCTCTGATTTATAACGCTTCGGCCGAACCACTGCAGCAGGCTGAAAGTGACTACCTTTACGATTTTAGGGTTCTACATGATATAATTTTAGAACCCGGACAGCCCCGCGAGGTTTCCACAAGGACTATTCAGGGTTTTACCCAGTATATTGTCTCTGTTTATGGGCAAAGAAACTACGCAGGCATATACGTGTACGTACCTTCAGAGACCATTATAGATGGCGTGAAATTAAAGGACGACCTGCTGACTATAGAGGTCCTTGAGGCCTCAATTACAGAAGTCAAGGTAAAACAGTACGATGTCGACCAAAACATAGTGGAAAAAGGATATCTTTCCAGTTCTGCTGTTCTAGAGTGGTCACCAATACAAGAAGGACAGGTAGGAAATCAGAAAAAGCTGGATGATTTTGTCAACCTTCTCAATCTCAATCCTGACAGGTACGTTTCAGCAGTCGTAACAAAAGGCGCCGAGCCGGACACACTGGCCGTGGCGTACGATATTTATGAAACCGATCCCTGGCACTATTTCCTCCAGGTGGACAACTCCGGCACCAGGGACAGGCAGTGGACCCCAAGAATCGGTATCATCAATACTAATCTTTTAGGTATAGATGACAGATTTATAGCGATTTATCAGGCTCCGTGGGAATCGGATATTGATGAAAATTATTCTCTGTACGGCAGTTATGATTTTCCGCTGATGGGGCCGAAATTGCGTCTTAATGTTTATGGCGGATACAGCCAGTATGATATAAATCCTGACAGGGGTGCAATTGATTTTCTTGGTAACGGTTCATTTGTTGGGGGCATATTACGGTACAACGCATATCAAATGGATGGCTGGTTCTTTGATGTTACCGGTTCGTTAAGCCACGAACAAAGCAAAATTACACCTTCATTATTCCCCGATTTTTTGGGAAGCGATGTTAGGATGCAGTTGTGGGGTGTGGGCGTTGATGTCCATCGTTCAACCGATCTGTCAAGAACATCTATTGTATTTAACCGCCACAACAATTTGGACGGTTCCCACGACAGTGAATTTAATACGGCACGGACGGACGCAACGCGAGATTTTACTATTTACACCACCTCGGCTGCTCACAGCCAGTATTTGGACCTCAGTAAGATTCATCGTCTCAACGGCTCGTTCCGGTGGATAACCTCCAGTGAAAGGCTGATACCTGCAAAAATGACTACCTTTGGAGGAATGTACTCTGTCAGGGGATACGATGAATATGAAATTGTGGCAGATGGCGGCATACTTGCAACCGCTCAATATGAGTTTGACCTGACCAAATATGAGCAGTCTAAGCTGACTGGCGAACCCGAGCCAGGCGAAGTTCAGGATAAGCTCAAAAAGCTGGCCCCGCTGGCCTTTATCGACTTGGGCCGAACCAAAATACAACACCCCGTAGCAGGTGAACAGAGACATCAGACACTTCTTTCGGTAGGCATAGGTACAATCTTTGAATATGGTGATAATTTCAGTGGAGGCGTCTATTACGGCTATCCGCTAAAGGAGACAGATGAAACCAGGAGAGGAAAAGGCCGACTGAACGTTGGTTTATTATTGCGATGGTAATCTATTTACCCGGCAGCGTAGTCGGGAAGAGGGATGATATAAAGAGCGTAAAGAGGGACCTACAAAGTAAACAAGGTACTTTCAGTAAGGGGAAAAGTAATGGAAAAAGTAAGAAGAATTTCGAAAAGGTATTATGTTAGACAGATTGTGGCCTGCTGGCTGGTGAGTTGTATGCTCTTTGTTTTACCAGCACAGGTGGCGAGGGGCACAGTAAACGGCGGAGTGTTTAAGGTGGGGACCGGCACTATCAAGGACGGCATTCCCGATAGCACCGTATTAGTTAACCAGTTAGAGTCCGTTATCGAGTGGGGCGGTATAGGAGAAGGAGGTTGGGGAGGCATTGATACTACTTCGTCCGAAAGTCTGTCGTTCTCACAAGCGAGCGGACTAAGCAATTCCGCTGTGCTGAACAGGATAATGTCTGGGAATACAACGCAGTTTGACGGTGTCCTTAATGGTGCGGATATGCGCATTTTCATCGTTAATCCTGCCGGTGTTATCTTTGGTGACGGCGCCACTATCAATGTCTCGCAGTTAGTCGCTTCCGGTCTCGGAATGACAAACGACGCATTCCATGCCGTGGTGTCGGATGTGACCAGCAAGATGGTGTTCTCCGGCGGCACTGGTGATGTGACCATCGAGGGCACGCTTGATGCCACCGCCACCGATAGCGTTTATCTTGTCGGCCGCAATGTTGCAAATAATGGTGCCATTCTTTGTCCAGATGGACTCGTAGTAATGGCTGCGGGAGACGAGGTACATCTTGGTCAGCCCGGCAGTGATGTCATTGTCACAATTGCTGACTTGATCGCCGATAGCGATAACCTCGTCGATAACAATGGTACAGTGGGAACCGGAGACGAACCAGTCGAAAAATTAGTCCTTGCTGCCGGCGATGTCTGGTCCCAGGCCATCTCAAATGTCAGGAAAGTGAAGATTGCAGCGGTCAAAAGCACTGATTTGTCAGATATATCTGCTTACGCAGAGGCTGCTTCGGACGCTGTTGCCGAGGTTGATATTGAAGTCGGTGGTGATTTTACTGTGGACTACGAAATAATGGCCAAAGCTGAGGCTGAAGGTTCAGGTAATAACTCTACCGCCAATGTTAAGATTGACGCCGGTGGAGACGTTGATATCAATGCTTATGTTCAGGCCTATGCTAAGACTAACGAGGGCGCAGGTAACGCTACGGCCAAGACAACAGTCACAGCCGCTAACGTAACTCTTGACGACAGCGGCGGAATAGGTGCCGATGCTTATGCAGAAGCTGGTTCAGGGGATGCCACTGCCACTGTTGATATTACCACTACCAGCAGTGAGGTCCTTGTGGATAACAATAGTTGGATATGGTCCTACGCTGAGGCTAGTGATGACTCAGGTGAAGCTACGGCTGAGATAACAGTTGATGCCGATAGCGTAACTGTTGATAACCACAGCGGAATATATGCCGAAACTGAGGCTTATCGTGGTTCAGGTAACACCACAGCTACTCTTGATATTGACGCAACCGGTAATGTTCTTGTGAATGGCGGCAGAGTCGGACCAAGTTACATAGGATCAGATGCTTACTCTGATGACGCAGGTAACGCTACGGCTGAGACAACAGTCAATGCCGCTAACGTAACTGTTAGTAACCAGGGCGAAATATATGCTAAGGCTGACGCTTATTATGACGTCACTGCCACTGCTACTGTTGATATTACCGCCAATGACGGCAGTGTTTTAGTGTACGGCTTTGAAAGCCATGCTGGAATAAATGCTCAAGCTTACAATGGCATGGATAACACCTCCAACGTTACCATTACCGCCAAAGATGAAACCGGCGAAGACAGCGATAATGGCAGTGTTAAGGTAATAGCTGAAAACTACGGCGATACCTGGATATATGCTGAGGCTAGATACGCCGAAAATAATAACACCGCCAATGTTTTGCTTTGCACTGATGGTGATGTCAGGGTAGAAGGCGCATTAGGTGGTGGCGCTCGAATATTAGCTGAAGCCATTGAAGCCTATTCTAACACCGCCGCTATTGGGATTGGCGCCAAGGGTGATGAAGGTGTTGACGTAAGAGCTGTATCTGATGGCAGCGCTTTCATAGAAACCCTCGCTCAGTACGGCTATACTAACACCGCAGAGACTATAGTATGCACCCAGGGTGGTGTTCAGGTAATAGACTTAGGAGGCGAACGACCCCAAACAGCCGGAATAACAGCTAAAGCACTAAGTGGCCATACGAACGATGCTTATGTTGGAGTTTGCGCCGTTGATGATGTAATAGTAGCCGCCGGTATCGACCTGGATGAATTAGAAGACGATGGCGGTACGCCCTTGGGTATGGGCGGTACAGCTATGATAAGAGCAGAAGCTGGAGAATCCGAAGGTCAAAACTTTGTCACTGCCAATGACAGTAGTGGCGATAATGACGTGCCGGAAGAGACATCATCCGCCAACGCAGAGGTTGTGGTTGTCTCCAAAGAGGGCGGTGTTGGTGTAATAGATTTTACAGGCCAAGGCATCGGCAAGGCTGAAATAACCGCTGGGGCTCATAATGCTTACTCCAACACAGCCAATGTGGGTGTTGCAGCCGGAACTGATATTGTAGGTATTCCTGACGAACTACCTACGGAAAT
The DNA here is from genome assembly GCA_964417935.1 of uncultured Pirellulales bacterium. Classification (GTDB taxonomy): domain Bacteria; phylum Planctomycetota; class Phycisphaerae; order Sedimentisphaerales; family Anaerobacaceae; genus NIOZ-UU13. Next base: position 6,590 of record CAYQKF010000054.1, on the reverse strand, counting down.
GGAACCTGTTGTACCTGGAAGTGTTACTGTATGGGGCAACGGACCTGAAAGCTATGCTGGCGTATATGCTTTAGCTCGCTGGGGCTTTGAGAACACCGCTGATACTGTGGTTTGTGCACCTGGTGAGGTTGTGGTACAAAGCGATTGGGACGGATGGTCAACAGGAGTAGGTGCTGTGGCCTGGGGAGAGGAAGGGGATAACACCGCTACTACCCAGGTTTACGCCAGTGACGTTACTGTAAGCGAGGGCGCTTACATAGGGGCGATTGTTCCAGGAGACTCTAAATTTGTTACTGAATGGTTATTAGGCGATCCGCTTCCTATCTGGGAGGATGATTTAGGCGCCACATTAATAATTGACGATTACAGCATGGCTAAGGACTGTCCGGACTGTCCACCCTGTCCATGCGAAGAGGAGGAGTTTGTTCCACCTGTTGAGCCAGCGCCCATAGGTGCTTTAGCGCCAATTCCGGGTGTTCAAGAGATACTATTCGAAGAAGGCGGCTGTGTTTCCTTGATGATATGGTTGTCTAATGAACTCGGTGTTGGAGTAGATGTCCAGGTCTTCGTGGCAAACGCTTTTGCCTATTCTACGGATTGTCAGCCGTGCGAGATAGCTGCAAGACTCAAAGACGCCGCTACAATTTTGAGGGATGAAGACGGATCCCGGATGGCTGCGATGAATCAGGTATTTAACGAGTTGGCACCGGCTGATGCACCATTCACTCCGGAAATGGCTGCCTCGATTGTTACAGCGTTCGCAGGGCACGTCAATGATGGTACACAGTATGCTACAGCCATAGAATACATTGATGCTTTCGTTCAATATATCGCTATTGTGAACAATGAAATGGGTTCACCAGTAAGTGATCCTGTCGCCTATGTGATGAACAAATACGGCACAGGCCTGACAGAGAGCGAAAACAACAACATTGCTGCATTCGTTGCAACACGTTTGGAAGGTGGCGAAACTTTCGGTAATTGACAAAGCGAACTAAATTGCACGGTTGATATAACAGACTTGCGTCAATTCGGGGCTTATACCGAATCATTCGGTATAAGCCCCCTTGTTTTTCGGGCAGGAGTGACAGGCTTTATGGGGACTAACGACCAGGAACAAGTCTCTATCTTCGGCTGCTCTTAGTAAGTGTCTCCACCGCAAAATGTTCACCATCGCCCCGATAAGAGAATTGACAAGGCAAACCTCAGTACGTATATTAAGGGCCATGTGAATGATGCAATGAATCTGGATTACTGTAATGGTATCGTTGAGGTCGGCCAGTAGCACGGCCATCCTGGCCGTGTTTCCACGGGCTGGAAGCCCGTGCTACCTGAAAGGAGCTATGAAGACGTACGAACAAATCAACAATCGCATCGAGTCAGGCAAAGCCGTTGTGCTGACTGCTGAAGAGATCATCGATTATGTAGAAAAGAAGGGATTAGCAACAGCCGCAAAAGAAGTGGACGTCGTCACCACCGCCACGTTTGGCCCGATGTGCTCCTCGGGATGTGTACTTAATTTCGGGCATTCCAAACCGAAGATTCGCATGTCTGAGGCTTGGGTTCAGGATGTTCTTGTCTATACGGGCCTTTCGGCTGTTGATGTTTACCTCGGTGCGACTCAACTGCGTCACAATGATCCGGCGAATATGGACCATCCGGGTGAGTTTCGCTATGGTGGCGGCCACGTGATGGAAGATCTCGTCGCGGGCAAGACACTTCAGCTCTTTGCGCTGTCTTACGGGACCGACTGCTACCCGTTGCGTGAGCTCCGCACATACTTCACGATTCACGACCTGAATCAGGCTATAATGCTCAACCCTCGAAACTGCTATCAGAATTATAACGTGGCAATCAATGATTCGGAGCGAACGATATACACCTACATGGGGATTCTGGAGCCCGATCGCAAAAATGCGAATTACTGTTCCGCCGGCCAACTGTCACCACTGCTTAACGATCCTTATTACGAAACAATCGGCGTAGGAACCAGAGTGTGGATGGCTGGCGCTCATGGGCACATCTACGCCGAGGGAACTCAACACGCCGGTGGCGTCGCGAGAACACCTGACGGAATCCCCAAAGGAGGGGCTGGGACACTCGCACTGACCGCCGACATGAAACAAATGCGTCAGGAGTTCGTACGAGGCGCGAGTTTTCGCGGATACGGTGTGTCGCTGGCACTGGGAGTCGGAATACCTATTCCTATATTGAATGAAGATATCTTGAAGCGAACCTGTGTAAGCGACCGTGAAATTATGGCGCCTGTGGTTGACTACAGCGCCGACTATCCACAGAATACCGGCAAAGTCTTATGTCATGTCAACTACGAGCAGTTGCGAAGCGGCGAGATCGAAGTGGATGGCAGAAAGGTGGGGGTCGGCTCGCTCTCCTCTTACTATAAGGCGTTGGAAATCGCTCATCTGCTCGCCGACGAGATCAGACGCGGTGATTTCCGGCTTGCCGAGCCCATTGCGTATCTTCCAAAAGACACCACAATGAAGCCGCTTGTGACAAGGGAGAAACCGTCATGAGCCAAACCGTAACAAAGAAACTGCTGCTGTTCTTTCCACGATGCGAGTGCGAGAAGCCGATCATCTATCATTTGGTTAAAGACCACAATCTCATCGTCAATGTGTATCGTGCGAAGGTTACTCCGGAGGAGGAAGGTTATCTCGTGCTGGATGTGACCGGGACTGAAGAGGATATTCAGCGAGGTATGACCTTCGTAAAAACGTTTAACGTTTCTATCAACTACACCGGCAGGGGAGTTACATGGGACGAGGACCACTGTACGCACTGTGGCCTCTGCGTTACTCACTGTCCCACCGGTGCCTTGCATATAACCAACAGAGCGACGCGAGAGGTGGCTTACAACGAGGCGAAATGCATCGAGTGCCTGGAATGCATTCGCGTCTGCCCCTTCGGCGAATGTGCGTCTGCGTTTTGAGGAGCGTATCCCGTGTCGGTTGGTACAGGTCCATGAGTCAGAAACGAGCCTACCGAACTTTCACCCATCGAGAGGCGGTCTTCCGCATCTGTTGCAGCCGGTTTGATGCCGTCACTACGGAAATTGTGCGGCAGCGACGAATCCTGGAGGATTATATCGGTCGCCATCCCGATTTTCGAGATTCCTTCGAGCCTGTTGAACTGCATACCGATGCACCTGAAGTCGCACAACGTATGGTCCGGGCTGCCCGGCTTGTTGGTGTTGGGCCCATGGCTGCCGTCGCGGGCACGATGGCCCAGTGTGCAGCCCAGGCAGGTCTGGAGGCTGGAGCCCAGGAGGCCATTGTGGAAAACGGAGGGGACATTTACCTTCGAGCTGCCGAACCGGTGATCATCGGTCTCGGAACAGGTACGGCTGATATAGCCGATCGACTTGCATTTTCGCTGCAGGCGGACGATACCCCCATCTCAATATGCTCCTCGTCAGGACAGATGGGGCACTCAAAGAGTCTGGGTAAGTGCAACCTTGCTACGGTTGTGGCGAGAGATGCCGCGCTGGCAGACGCAGCCGCTACCCAGGCCGCGAACCTTGTCATGACCGTTGAGGACGTGGACTCAGCTCTGGAGCGCATCGCCGCCATTGAAGGTATTGAGGGTGTGATGATTATCAAGAACGACCGAGTCGGACTCGTCGGACAGTTGCCACCGTTAGTCAAGATACGGTGATGCCTGCTGCGACGAGCGTAGCACGGCGAGCGTGCCGAGTCAACGGGGCAGAGACGGTGCAGCAACTTATGTGTTTAGCTGGACAACTGAATCAGCAGTTTCCTGGCGTGGCACGGGCTTGAAGCCCGTGAAAACACGGCCAAGATGGCCGTGCCATCAAGAAATTTCAACTGGCTAAACACATACCCTCAGGTACTGAGGTACGGGGTACAACTGCTCGTAATACCAGAGTTGGGCGAAATACAGGCCTATAGGCGAAGGATTCATCGAGGCTCCGGCCTTCGTATGCTCGATGAGCCATGAAACACCCCGCGAGACTGCGGACAGCAGTGCAACGGCAGTGGAAAGCAAATCCGGGACGCCGACCTGCCGCAGCGCCGGGGTCGTCAGGAAGCCGCCGTTAGGGTGAGCATAACGGCACGAACATCCATTACCTGCTTGCCCGGGATATCCAGCGCTCGAAGGCTTAACTGACCACGACTCTTTTCCAATCGAAAGACACCCAGGCGAAGCGGCCGGAACTTCTTAACATACGACTCGCCGCCTCGTGAGACCCTATCGAATTCTGCGCCAACCAGTGGTGGATCGTGTGGCTCGGTGACTTTCCCTTGAATTCGGCTTCCATTGAAATGCAACTCGATCGTCGAGCCAACATTTTCCTTAGCGCATGTGTAGTAGATAACAGCCTGATAATTGCCGCTGCTGGCCACCTCGATATCCCAGGTGATCTTGTCGTCGTTACTTGCCCAATTCGTAAAGTAGGAGCAGTTGGGCGCTCTGGCGCTTCGCCGAACGTTTCCATACGGAACGCCGTCGCGCGCAGGCAGTAGCGTCGTGGCAAACTCAGCGTAGCCGACCGGAAAGGGCCTATCGTCCTTTGGAGATTTGGGCAACACCTCCTTCTTCCACCGGGTAACCGCTCTGGTCAGCTTGGCTGCGACATCCGGTTTCTCTCTCGAAATGTCGTGGTGTTGTCCTGGGTCGGTAGTCATATCGAACAACTTGCCCGTATGGTCGAGTCGATACTGTTGCGTGCGAACGCTGACCCGGCCCCTTTGATGCGAAAATATCATTCGGTCCGGCCAGTCTCCGGTCTCTTTAAAAAGAAGCGGCTTGATGCTGACCCCGTCAAGCGGTTTGGTACTGACGACAGGGATTCCTGCCATGTCAGCCAGAGTAGGGAGAAGGTCGATTGCGCCGGCGATTTGGGGAATCTGCATACCCGGCTTGATGTGGCCTGGCCATCGAATCATACAGGGCACACGGGTGCCTCCTTCGTCCGTTGAGCCTTTTCGTCCCTTCATGCCGTCGTTCCACCGCCAGCTATTTGGGCCGTTGTCGCTGAAATAGACCACGATGGTCTTTTCAGCAAGCTTCAATTCGTCGAGCCGGCGGAGAATACGCCCGACGTTCCAATCGATGTTTTCGCACATAGCCAACGCGCACCGTGTCTTGTCAAGCTGTTCCATTTTGGGGTCACGGTTACGCATCTGGACTGGATGGTTCCTGAACTTCTCGTAGAAGCGGTCAGGGACCTGGAAGGGTGAGTGTGGCGTGTTGTACGGTAGATAGCAGAAAAAAGGCAGGCTTCTGTTTTGCTTGATGAATGCCAAAGCATGGTCGGTCAAATCGTCAATGATAAATCCCTTTCCCCTCACGATTTTCCCGTTATGTTCGAGAACAGGGTCGAAATAATGCCCCCAGTGTCCGGAGCAGAAGCCATAGAATTCGTCGAACCCGCGGGCATTTGGGTGGTAGGGATATTGCGTGCCGTTGTGCCATTTCCCGAAAGCTGCGGTAGCATACCCGGCGGTTTTGAATGTGTCGCCGATGGTTTTCTCGCCAATGTTCAATCGTTCCGCACCGGTCGTCACGCCGTGCACGCCGCCACGTGAATGGTATCGCCCGGTTAATAACTCAGCTCGTGTCGGTGCGCAGACGGGACAAACAAAAAACCGGTCAAACAGGGCTCCATCCCGAGCCAAAGAATCTATATTCGGAGTTTTTAAGTTGATGTTTCCGTGAATGCTTAGATCGCCCCAGCCCTGGTCATCGGTCAAAATGACCACGACGCTCGGCCGCTTGTTCGCTTCTGCCGCTCGCCCCCGAAAAGGAACCACGGCTGCAAAGGCGCCTACGCACGCACTTTTCAAAAAATCACGGCGGTTTAATTGCGAGTGCTTCATTGTCTTTTCTCCTCTTATTTATAAAATATTTTTTCTACATTCATTATAAGGGTTGGGGCAACGCCGTTCAAGACTTTTTTCGGCGCAGTCAATACCTGCTTCTCTAAATCCCTGACCTTTGGCTAAGGATGTTTTTGAAGTTAAAATTGATGCCGAAGATTGGCATTTACTGTCTTGCTATCTATATCGTGTGCACTATACTTGTACGTTAGGGTATATAATGGCCTTTTTATCGGTTGTCGTTGCTATCAAGTGAAAAGGATGAATCATTATGAAAGTGCGTGTATTTGTGGTGCCGGTTCTGGCCGTGGTGGCTTGCTGGGGTTCGTGGGTATTCACGCAGCAAGCGGCCCGAGAAAAACCGGCTGCCAAAGTGCTGCGGATCCGGCAGACAGAAGATTTCATCATTAGCGGCAGGGGCGACGCGTCCGCCTGGAAGAAGGCCACTTGGGAGCCGCTTCACCTGCGTGTCACCGACGGTCATCAGTATGAGACGCGTATCAAGATGCTCTACTCCCGGACCGGATTGTACATATTAATGGAGGCCGAGGATAGAACGCTCACCGCTACGATGAAAGAGGACTTTCTCGACCTGTGGAACGAAGACGTGTTTGAGTTCTTCTTGTGGCCGGACGAGCGGCACCCGGTTTACTTCGAATACGAGATTTCGCCGCTGGGTTTCGAGCTGCCGATTCTCATCCCCAATTTCGGCGGTGAGTTTCTCGGCTG
>CAYQKF010000053.1:0-34135 GCA_964417935.1 uncultured Pirellulales bacterium | reverse complement strand
GTCTCAGGCGACAAATCCACCTTAATTATGCGCCCAGTTTTTGGGGAGTATTATAATGCTCTTACTGAAGCATATACATTAGAGAGTGGAATAGAAAGCATAGGGGTATTTATGCAAGATACAGTTTTGGAAAACAAGTTGTTATCCGAGGCTATTAATATGAGTATCAAATTGGGTAAAATATCAAAAATTACAATTAATGAAGAAAGTCTATTGGCCTACAATTGGTGCAATAGACTATCGTATGATGAATATTTAATGATTAAAGAAAACATTACAAATCAAGTGCAGGGCACAGAAGGTAAGGTTTGGAAAAAATGGAAATCATTAGAAGATTCTTTGAAATATTTTCCTAAAAGATAAGGCATAACAAATCACTGCACTGGATTTTTAATCCGCTGCGCTCCGTAAAAACCAGTGAGTTTAATCGTTAGGCTCAAAATGGAAAGACACATGGATTGGCTACTTTCAATAGTAAAAATAGCAGGCGCATCGTTTCCGTTGGCCTCATCGCTTGTTCAATTTCTAGCAGAAGTTGATTCAAAAGCATTGATAGAGCGAGTGGAAAGGCTCGAAGATCCAGTAAGCTGTATTCATGACGATGTTCCAGAATTATCTCGGCTGATATATCGGAAGTTGAAAGTAGAAACATTAACAAAGTTAGATTTTGATGACGAGTTCTATAAAAAATATAGCCGTGCGTTAGCGACACTCGAATCCCATGGCTTCATCAAAGGTGTGCATGCTCTTGGAAAGAAGTACGCGGCAGGAATCCGCCTGGTCGATCCGTCATACATTATGTATTTGTGTGCTCTTGAAGAAGATAGCGAGAAAATGGAATCGCTCATTAAAGTCGTGAAAGACTGTGAAGTTGGAGAATGGCTGGATGGCAAGAACATTCAAACATCAATTGATTTGCCTTTGCCAGTCATAAAAGCCGTTTTCGATATTTACGAGTCAAAAGGTTATGGGCTATGTTCGAAAGAAATCGGCTCAACCAAGTACATGGGAAAAACCTAACAAGGCAAATACACTCGGACTGCAAATTCCGCTGCGTTTCATTTGAAGCCTGGAAATAATTAGGGACGTTTACTATTTTTAGGCTTCGTTCATGAGCAGTAGGTCGTGCAAAGAAGAAAAAGCAGACTGAAGCTGTAAATAAACAAAAGTAAAAGAACTGAATAAGGTAACATAAATACACGTCTCTATTAAAATCTATTAAATTACTTGTTAAACGCACGAACAGCATATGATTGGGAGTTCAGTCAAAGCATTTAATAATGGAGAGAGCCAGCCATGAGTATGTTCCCAAATGAACTGTCACGCTTAACGCATCGGGGCATGGCTGAGAAGGTGCTGGAATGGCTCAAGACCCATCCGCAACTGCGAACGTCCGATGCCAATCGCCTCTCCAGCCAGTGCCGACTAATCGTCAAAACAAAGGACATCGTCCAGAATGACGACCGAAACTGGCACACCATAATCCAATCACTCAAGGACGTACAGGAGTACTGGTTCATAATCGAGATACTTGGGGAGAGGCTCCTACAATTGCCATTCCTCGACGTATTTGCGTGCAGCTTGGATGACTCGACCCATCCCATGGATTCGGGGGAGTTCACTCCTGGGCGCAATGCACAGTTCGAGCTGTACGTGGCAGCAATAGCTGCAAGGGCCGGACTTACAGTCGATCGGTTGGGGGCCGCAGGCGCAGACTGGATTCTGACTACTCGAGCAGGATGTTGGTCGCTCGAGGCAAAACGCCTCAAGAACCTCAAAAGCCTGGAGAAACACATCAGGAAGGCCGCAAAACAGATCGCGGCCTCGAAAGTCGGAGGTCTGATTGCCGTAGACATCTCACTGGCTGTCAATCCGGAGTGTTCCACGCCCTCCGGATTCGTCCCAGACTCTGATATAATTAAGGCGCACAAGGACCGAACGAATGCCTTTGGCAAGAAGTGGCAGGAGCCGATTGCGAAGTGGATAGGGTCGGCGAGTGTGGGATTCGTGCTGTTGCATGAATCTGTGATCATACCCGCTCAGAGCTCCGGGGCCGGGCACGAGCCATGGGGATTGACTGGATTGTGGAGCAAAGTGGATGTGATCGCTTCTGATTCCTCAAACAGGCAACACTACGATGACCTCTGGCACCTGTTTCATGTGGCTCTGCCGAATCTTTGATAATCGCCGATGGGAGGGAATTCAAGGTGTACGCCTGCCCCATAGGGGTTCCATTTTTCGATGCGTTGTGCTTTCTAATGATAGGTTTTGATAGAGGACAGCCCCCGACCCCCGGCAGACAAGCAAGTAAGCACACACCGAGGGTAAACTCAAAAGCAGGTGAGCTAACATTCCCCTGCTGCGAGTCAAGGGGGGGGCTCTCGGGGATAAACTCTGGGTAAACTCGGGGTGGGCTGAATTACTGCGGAGCTTTGGGACGCAGAGGTCGGCTGGAAATAAGTATGGTGTCCCCGGAATTAGTAAGTCGTTTTCAAGGGATTACTTATTGACTTTGGGCAAAGGGGTGTTACACTGAGGCTCGGAGAGGTAAGGAGTCTTAAACTATTGCTCAAATTTATAAAGGATTACTGTTATGAACAGACGCGATTTTCTTAAAGCATTAGGTGCTGGTACAGTGGCCCCGCCGGTGGCGGGTTTCCTACAGACCCAGCGTTGCTGGGGTGTACAGTCAAGAATAAGGGCCGGCCAGCCATCAAATAAGTCGAAGACCCCTTCTAACAGGGGGAAGACCAATATCATTTTTATTATGGCTGACGACCTGGGATACCAGGAATTGGGCTGCTACGGTCAGCAAAAGATAAAAACGCCGCACATCGACAGATTGGCGGCGGAGGGGATGCGCTTTAGGCAATATTACACCGGCTCGGCGGTCTGCGCCCCGGCCCGCTGTAACCTGATGACCGGCAAGCATGGCGGGCATGCTTACGTGCGTAATAACTCCGAAGTCGGCGGCTGGGACAGCTTCCGAGGCCAATTACCCCTGCCCGCTTTGTACGGGCAACCCCGTGTGGTTGCCCTGAGGGCAGGCACGCAGGCCTGCCCCTACACCATTGCCAGCCTGCTCAAAGAGCAGGGCTACGTTACCGGAGCGTTCGGCAAATGGGGCCTGGGCGAGGTCGGCTCTACCGGTGATCCGCTCAACCAGGGATTTGACCGTTTTGTCGGCTACAACTGTCAGCGTCATGCCCATAACCTGTATCCGAAATACCTTGTCAACGACAGCGAAAAAATAACACTTGAAGGCAATACCCGCGGCCTGACCGGTAAACATTACGCACCACAAGTGATTGCGGACGAGATGCTCAAGTTTATCCGTGCAAACAACGAAAAGCCGTTCTTTGTTTACTACCCCACCGTCATTCCCCACCTTGCCCTGCAAGTTCCGGAAGAAGACCTCAACCAGTACAGGGGCAAATGGCCGGAAACACCCTACAAAGGCAAATCGTACCTGCCGCATCCCACCCCCAAGGCCTGTTACGCTGCGATGATAAGCTTTATGGACCGGCAGGTGGGGCGCATTATGAAACTGCTCAAAGAACTGAATCTTGACGACAATACAGTTGTGCTCTTTACCTCTGATAACGGCACCACATATCTGAAAGACCAGGTCGATTACGAATTCTTCAACAGCGTTGGTCCGCTCCGCGGCTTAAAAGGCTCGCTATATGAAGGCGGCATCCGCATGCCTATGGTTGTTCGCTGGCCCGGAAAGATAAAAGCCGGTACGGTTAGCGACCATCTTGCGGCACACTATGATGCGCTGGCCACTTTATCTGACATTGCCGGTGCAAAAGCGCCAAGCGATACCGATGGAATCAGTTTTGTCCCGACGCTGCTCTCCCAGCCGGACAAGCAGAAGAAACATGATTATCTTTTCTGGGATTTTGCCGGCTATGGCGGACAATTAGCTGTTCGCATGGGTAAGTGGAAGGGTATCAAACGCGATCTGAGGAAAAACCAGGATGCACCGCTGGAACTGTACGACCTGGAAAAGGATGTCTCTGAGAAGAACAACCTTGCTAAAGAATACCCGAAGGTCGTCGCGAGAATCGAAAAGGTCATGCTCGAAGCGAGAAGCCGACCTATAACAAAGAAGTTCCAGTTTGGCCGATATAGGGAATGAATTATCGTCAGAGCAGCCTGCACCTTGAGGTGTTGTTGAGAACATACAGAAATACAACACAACAACCGCCCATGACAACTTAACAATGGTCGTTTCATATCAGGGTGATGGTGGTGAGGAAGGTATATGTTGAACACGAACAAGTAAAGATTTTCAGCAGCACAACCAAAAAGACTGGACGAGGGCAGCAAATTTGATTATAATTCAACTTGACCAGGCCAGCAGTGAGCTGACCTGACTTGGTATGTCAAATATCTTTTATCTTTCTAAGAGGAGATGTCCAATGAAGCGGCAAATCACAATGAGTAATACCGGATTTGTATCGGCGTATTTTCGTATTCTTATTGGTTTTTTAGGCTTTCTGATGCTGTTTGTTGTTTGCAGCGTTGGTATAGCTGAGGATACTACTCTGCGAAGCCGCGCTTCGCTGCGAAGCACGAGTTGGCCGACTTACCGGTCGCAGATAACGCGAAGCGGGATTACCTCTGAAACCATCGGCCCGAGGCTTTTTCTGCAGTGGAAATATATTCCCACCCATCTGCCCAAACCCGCCTGGCCGATGCCTTCGGAAGAGCTGCCCAGAATGCACAACGACAATGCGTATCATGTGGTGATGGCTGAAACAGAAGCCTATTTCGGCTCCTGTGTTACAAACAAGGTTTATTCAATCGATGCGGCTAAAGGCAAGGTACGCTGGACATTCTTTACCGAGGGGCCGGTTCGTTTTGCTCCGGCCGTTTATGACGGCAGGGTCTATGTCGGTTCCGATGATGGTTATGTGTATTGTCTTGATAGCAAAGACGGCTCGCTTATATGGAAATACCGGGCCGGGCCCAGTGACGAAAAGGTCATTGGTAACGGCAGAATGATATCTCTCTGGCCGGTCAGAACCGGCGTCCTGGTTGACAACGGGATTGTTTACTTCACGGCGGGTGTTTTCCCGTATGAAGGGCTGTACATTTGTGCCCTGAAAGCTGAGGATGGCTCGGTCGTCTGGAGGAACGATACTATTGGTGACCGTGCACATGAGCTGGACTACGGCGGGATATCGCCGCATGGTTACCTGGTTGCGTCACAGGATGTCCTGTACGTTCCTTCCGGGCGGTCTATGCCGGCTGGCTTCGACCGCAAAACCGGAAAATTTCTTTTCTGCGCTACCCCTGGTGCCAAGCGGGGTGGGACATGGGCCCTGATAGATAACGACAGGCTTATCTCCGGTGTCGATTACTCCGGCAAACCTCACAAAGTCTCTTACGATGTGAAAACCGGGAAGCGACAGGGAGAGGCATTTGCCTGGTTTCCAGGAATGGATATGGTTCTCACCCGTGAGGTATCTTATGTCTTAACCAAAGATGGGATTTATGCTATCAACCGGGCCGGTTATGTCAAAGCTTTTAGAAAAGCCGGCGAACTGGCAAATGAACGCAAGAGACTTGCAAGCCAAATTACAAGTTTGAAAAGCAAACTTAAATCAGCAAGTGAGAAAGCTGTTAAAGAAATAAAACTGCAAATTGGTGAGCTAACCCGTAAGACCGCCTCTTTGGCTGTAGAAGAAAAACGATTGCGAGACTCAAGCTATGAGTGGCGCTACCGAAGAAAAGGACTTCGCTCAATGATACTGGCCGGCAATGTTGTATTCGCTGGGGGTGAAGGGTTCGTCGTCGGCGTTGACTCAGAAACGGGTAAGGAAGTGTGGAAGAGCAATGTAAATGGTGCCGCTGTCGGGCTGGCCGCCTCTGATGGCCGTCTGGTTGTAAGCAGCGACAAAGGCCCCATCTATTGCTTCAGCGGGAGCAAAGTCGCGGCGGTGAAAGAAATCAAACCGGAAATAGATGCTGACCCCTATGCCGATGATTCGCTTAGCGAGACATACGAGGTCGCCGCGGAAAAAATCTTAGCTGAAAGCGGTATAAAAAAAGGATACGCCTTAATTTTAGATTGTGGCCAAGGACGCCTCGCTTACGAATTAGCGAAAAGAACGGAATTAAAAATTGTCGGCCTGGAAGAAGACCCGGATAAATTAGCCGCGGCACGGAAAAATCTCGAAGCCGCCGGCTTGTTAGGAAAGCGAGTGGTGGTGGAGCCCTGGAATTTAAGGTCTCTGCCGAACTATTTCGCCAACCTGCTCGTCTCCGACGGAATGTTGATAACTGGCAGAACAACTGGGACGAGAGAAGAAGTGCAGCGCATTCTTCGCCCCTGGGAAGGCACAGCGTGCTTGAGTTTTCATCGCGATGGAAAGGTTGTCTGGAGAAAATTTGTCCGAGGCCCCCTGGAGGGCGCCAGTGCCTGGACACAGCAGTATTGCGACCCACAAAACACAGCTTGTTCCGGCGATGAATTGGTCTATGGCCCGTTGGGGGTTCTCTGGTTTGGAGGGCCCGGCCCACAGGGAATGGTTGAGCGGCACGCTTGCGCGCAAAGCCCCGTCTCCATTAACGGCCGACTATTTATGCAGGGCGAAGAGCTCATCATGTCCGTCGATGCCTTCAACGGAACCCTGCTATGGAAAAGGGAAATTCCGGGAGCGGTTCGTGTCAAAGTCAAGGCCGATTGCGGAAATCTGGTCGTAACCCAGGACGGTCTTTATGTGGCTGCTTATGATAAATGCTACCGCCTGGATCCGGAGACAGGCGAAACAATACGTGAATACAAAATCCCCCCATCTCCCGATGGAAGCCCACGCCGATGGGGCTATATTTCAGTTATCGATAACATTCTGTATGGCTCGACCGCAACAGCTATGGACGAAGACTACGGTGCTATTTTGAGACGTTTCGTAGTAAATGGAAAATGGAAGAATATTGAAGATGTCCCCCAAGAGCACAGAGACCGGTATGAGTACTACAAAAGGCTATATCCTGGTCCAAAGGATTTGATGATGGCCGCACAAAGGTCGGGATATATGTATCGAACAATGACATCTTTCGCCCGAGGGGGAGAGTTCCTCCAGAAAAATGCAGTGACCGACAACTTAATGGTGAGTGACAAAATATTCGCTCTGGACGTGGAAACGGGCGAGCTGTTGTGGAAGCGCAACGGGAAAAAGATAGCTAACATAACAATCGTGCTGGGAGAGGGGAAAATCTTCTATGCCGACAGCGAAATATCAGAAGAACAAAGAAACCGAGCTTTGAAGAGAAGGCGAAAACTCACAAAAACGGGCGTGTACAAGGAAAGAGAAGGGATTCTTGAAGAGCTAAGGGAAAAGAAAAGGTTTCTTGCTGAGAGGTTGAAAAAGTACAAATCATATAATCGGAAATCTCAGGTTGAATATCTAATCAGCTCCCTGGAAGCCGAGTTATTTAAGGAGGAGTATCCCGAAGGGAGTTTGACGTATGATGACGCCGACGTGAGAAATGTTTTTGCTCTTGACGCCGTTACCGGAGAGTTAATCTGGAGACGTCCTGTCGATTTAACGGGGTGCTGCGGCGATAAGATGGGAGCCGCATACAGTGACGGCATTCTGTTCTTTTTCGGCAACCACGGCAACCACGACGCGTGGAGATTCCAAGAGGGCGGCATGAAATGGCGGCGCATCACGGCATTATCCGCCAAGAAAGGCGATATGGTCTGGTCGCGTGCCCTGAACTATCGCACACGGCCGGTCATTGTCGGAGATAAAATCATCTTAGAGCCTCGCGCCTGTGAACTTCGTACGGGCGAGATTGTCATGCGAGAGCATCCTATCACGGGCGAGGCAGTTCCCTGGGAATTCTTGCGTCCCGGCCACACCTGCGCCATTACCGCCGCTTCAGCGAAAGAACTTTTCTATCGCTCGGCCTGCACGGCGTTTTACGACCTGGAGCAAGACAATGGAGTTACTACCTTCGGCGCCTACCGTCCAGGCTGTGCCATCAGCTTGATACCGGCCGGCGGCCTATTGCTCTCCCAGGAGGCGGCGGCCGGCTGTACATGCTCATACCCGGTACGGTGCTCATTGGCAATGATGCGCAAACCAAACAGAACTCAGCCCTGGACGGTCTATGTTACACCCGGCGAGCTGAGTCCCGTCAAGAGGTTCGCTATAAATTTCGGCGCCTCGGCGGATATGAAGGACAATGAAGGAACCGTTTGGTTCGGTTATCCGAATCCGAAAACTAATCCGAGCTTTCATCATCATTATCCAAATTACGGTGTGAAGTTTGAACTGCGTGACGAGACCTTGCCTGGAATGGGGTATTTCTGCCGTGACTTCAAAGGCGTTAGCATAGCTGATACTGACAAGCCCTGGCTATTCACATCCGGCTGCCAGGGGATGCTGCGTTGCGAAGTTCCGCTGATTGATGAGGCTGCCGGACAAAAACCCGCCGTGTACACCGTCCGCCTCGGTTTTAACGCGCTGCAGGGAGACCGCGCAGGCCGGCGTGTCTTTGACATCAAGCTCCAGGATAAGGTGGTGTTGGAAAGCTTTGATATCTTAGAAACAGCAGGAAAAGCTAACAGAGCAGTCGTTAAAGAATTCAAAGGCATTAGGGCCGAAAGTGTTCTCATCCTTGAACTACTTCCCAAATCGGCTAATCCACAGATGAATCAGGCCCCGATAATCAACTTCATCGAGGTCATAAGAGAAGATGCGGGAGAGATTGCCCAAATACCAAAGAAGAATATGTGGTAGGAGTTAACTCCGCAGGATACCTGACGGTGGAAACACGTTCTTTTTGCCTGTGGTCGAAAAACACAGAACAACCAATAACAATAATTGCTTTGATTGGAACAATAATTGTTGTAGGTGTGTGTGGTTGTAAGGAGTCCAAAGACTATTACAATCGGGGGATTGCCCGTTTCGAGAAAGGCGAAACTGACGGTGCAATCTCCGACTTCACCAAGGCCATTAAGAAGAGGCCAAGGTATGGTATGGCTTACTACTATCGGGCGATGGCATACCTTCGTAAGAAAGAATATGACCAGGCCATCGCAGACTACACGAAGGCCATTGAGATAGACCCACAACGGTTTGCTGTTGCCTACGCTGAGCGTGCCCTCATCTACTATGTTAAAAAGGAATATGACAAGGCATGGGAGGATGTCCATAAGGCCCAGAGTCTGGGGCAGGAAGTTCGGTTTCTTGAGATTCTTCGAAAAGATTCAGGAAGAAAAAAGTGAATTAGGGTAAGCCAATTTCAACCAGGCACATGGAAAAGAGGCTGGCGGCGCAGCTGAAAATATTATAGAATGTTAGATGGGAAATGTCAGATGGAGCAAAACATGAAACCAATAACCAAACAACTGGTAATCGCGGCGTTCATTCTGGCCTTAGTCACCGTTGCGTCCCTCGGCATCCGCCATATCCGCTTCAGCGCCAACACTATCGAAAGCCCCGTCATTACCGAGGCCGAACCGGACCATTACCCGACCGACTCACACACAGTCGTTGCCGAACCTGAGCCGCAGTACGCCGACGCATTGGATTCGGTCGAGGAAGCGCCCTCCGAAGATCACTCCGAGACTAAATCGTTCAAGGGCGACTACGCCAAGTCCAAAGGCTCGAAAGGCCTCGAAAAAATATCCATGGGCGACAACGACAATCTCTATATCACCGGAGAGGGCGAGCTTTGGTATGTCAGTAAAGGGCCCGACGGCAAGACCACCAAAATGCAGTTGCATATCGATGACGCCACCGGCGAGATGACCGTCGTCGATTGGGGCGACTATGCCAAGTCCGACGGCTCGGAAGGCATGCAGAGAATATCCATGGGCGACAACGACAATCTCTATATCACCCAAGAGGGCGAGCTTTGGTATACCAGTGAACAAGGCTCAGGCTCCAAGGCGCAGGTGGAGGTCGATGACAACACCGGCGAGATCACCGTTATCGAGCAGTTTGGCAACGGCGACGACAAATAGAAGTATACCCCCCCCAGCGGCGGCAAGTCCGACAACGGCCAGGCCCGCGGCGCAGAGCGCGCAACGAAAGACTGACCCAGAGGCCAGGTGGGAAGCGGCCAAGAAAGCGGCCGAAGGCAAGGATGACATTGACTAAGCGAGAATATGACAAAGCCTGGGACGATGTCCATAAGGAACGAAACCTGGAGTTGCTGGTTCGGGCAGGATTTCTCAAGGCTCTTCAAAAAGCTTCAGGAAGAAAAAAGTGAATTAGGGTAAGCCTATCTCAACCTGGCGCATGAAAAGGATGCTGTGAAGGCAGGCGAGCTGACCGAAAAGGAAGCCGAAGCCATGATGACCTTGGTCTTGCCGTTTCGTCCAACGAAATAGACCCTGTCGGCGGCTCTCACCGGGGGCGGGACAACTCCCCCGTTCCGCCCCCTTCGCTCTTCTGGCACTTGCCTGATTCTCGGTTATATGCTCTCACTGCCCTTTCGGTCCATCGTAGTTGTAGTGGAACCATTCGACGTCAATATGGCCGACGTCAAACTTGTCGTTCCAACAGTAGAAACCGGGAACAAAATTTCTACAAAAAAATCGATGATTCTTCAAATACCTGGTCCCAAGGCCCGCTTATCATGTTAAAATCGCGATGGATCGTTCGAGTCGGCCCACATGTATCTCCTGCATAAACCGCAGGCGAGGTTTGACAATGTGCATCAATATGTTATGATACAAGTGTTTCTTTAATCACCATCTGTCTTTTTAGAAATGCCCACGGAACATTTCGATGACCGATACAACAACTGGAATACTAAAATGTGTCAGCAAACTGCGGTTTGCAATCAGAACAGCCGACCGGTCTTATCGGCCTGGACAGGCTGAAGTGATGGTCCACCCAGATCTAACTCGCCGCTTTGCTCTTACCGAAGGAGCAGCCGTCACCGGTCAGGTCGAGCGAAGAAAAGGCGGACTCAGGTTAGTGGCCATCGAGTCCATAGGGGGCATGCGGCCGGAGATCTTCCGCAAACGCCCGCGTTTTGCCGATTTGGTGGTGATCGATCCGCACGAACGATTTGACCTGGGCGGTTGCGGCCAGGAGAGTATGCGGATAGTAGATCTCATCGCACCGATAGGCAAAGGCACGCGTCAACTGATTGTCTCGCCGCCCAAGGCGGGAAAGACCGTTCTCCTGGAACATACCGTCCAAGCGATTCGCCACTGTTCTCCTGAAAGCCGTGTCATCGTGCTGTTGGCGGATGAGCGGCCCGAGGAAGTTACCCACTTTCGCAGGGCTGTGGAGGGCGCCGAAGTGGTGGCCAGCCCGAGCGACCACAGTGCCGACGAGCACGCCGAACTCGCCGAACTGATACTCGCCCATGTACAAACAGAGCTGGAATGCGGGCGTGAGGTGGTCCTGTTGATAGACAGTCTCACACGGCTGGGAAGAGCATTCAACAACAGGACCCGGCGGCGAGGCGCACCGCGCCGCCACACTATGAGCGGTGGACTGGAGGCGGGCATACTGGAGGTGCCGCGTCGTCTGTTCGGACTGGCACGTAACATTGAAAACGGAGGCTCGGTCACTATCATCGCGACGTGCCTTATCAACACCGGCTCTCAAATGGATCAACTGATATTCGAAGAGTTCAAGGGGACTGGCAACAGCGAAATCGTCCTTGATAGGTCCTTAGCCGAGGCGAGGATATTTCCTGCAATCAACATCCCTGCCAGCGGTACACGAAAGGAAGCCAAGCTTTACAGTCAGGACCATAGCCGCGGCCTGGCCACGCTCCGGCGTGTGTTGTCGAACTACGGGGCCCGGGAGGCTATGGACTCTCTGTTCAAGCTGCTCAAGAAGTACCCTACCAACGGGGAGTTTCTGGAGAGTATGTGTTCCGGGAGTTGACCGCCGGTGAACGTACATTCAGCACAACAGATGTTATATATTCCGACTGGTCCAGGCGGGAAATCCAGGTCCCTTGGATTAGGCAACCCCGCCTGCTTCAACTGCCCCAGCAGGCTGAAATTCTCTGTTTGTCGCCTCCGGCCTCCCCGCTCCCCGCTTACTCATCCGAATTCCCATTTAGATGGTCCAGCCTTCGCGGTAGTGCGGTTTGACAAATCTGTTCGCATCGGGAACGTTTGTAACGTTAATATTCTTCCAGTCGAAATCCAGTTTCTTGCCGGCACGGATGGCTGCGTTACCCATGAGCGTGAATTCGGTGAGAGGGCCGGAGTAACCGAAGTGGGTGCTGGGCCGGCCTTTGCTTCTACAAGCATCGAGCCAGTCGTGGTGGTGTCCCCTAACGCGGGGCAGGGTCCTGGGTGGTCTCTTGTAGGCCTGCATCTTGGTTTCGGGGATGATGCGAGGGGATTTCGACCAACCTCCACCTAAGATGGCGCCCTTCGTGCCGATATAGAGGATGCCATTATCACCAAGGCTTCTGCCTGCTTCCAGCTCCACTGGTCGTGGCGGCATAAGGCCACCTTCATACCAGGTGATGCGGACAGGTCCCATACCGGCGCGGGCCGGGAAATGGAAGTATATGAGCGATGCAGCGGGACAGGTCTCATCAGTGGTGCCGGAGGAGCTGGCTTCGACGCTGAAGGCAGCGCTCCGGTCCAATTTAAGCGCCCAGAAGGCCGGGTCCAGATGGTGGCAGGCAAAGTCGCCGATAGTACCGGAGCCAAACTGCCACCAGGCACGCCAGCGGACAGGGGCGTAATCCGGATGATAAGGACGGCGAGGCACAGGCTCGAGCCAGCGCTGCCAATCGAAGCCGGCAGGCACGGGAGGCGTTTCTTTGGGTCGGTCGGTTAGACGGGTCCAGCGGTTAGCGCCTGTGCTGGTCCAGGCGTGCACGTCGTGGACGTCGCCGATCGCACCGTCCCATATCCACTCGCAGGCAACGCGGATGTCCTCACTGGAGTGTCCGAAGTTGCCAAGCTGGGTAGCGACGCCGGCCTTGCGGGCGGCTTCGGTGACAACGCGGGTCTCATAAACGGTGCGGCAGAGGGGCTTTTCGCAGTAGAGGTGTTTACCCTTGGCGATTACGGCCAGAGCGATTACGGCGTGAGAATGATCCGGGGTGGCGAGGAGGACGGCGTCGATGTCTTCGGCGTCGAGCATTTCATTGTAGTCGCGGTAGGTTGGGCAAGGTTGGCCGTACTGCTGTCGGACAAGTTCGAGGGCAGGTTTCATCCCGGCGGTGCCGCCGTAGTAGAACATGCTATAGTCGCTGACCTCGTTGACGTCGCTGAGGGCAACGATGCGTGCATAGGGCTCATTAAAAAGCTGCTTCATGTTGACGATGCCCTGGCCGCCCGTACCGATGATGGCGACGTTGACCTTTTCGCTGGGTGCGGTGTTGCCGTTGCCGCCGAGTACGTGGCGAGGTACAATGGTGAAGGCCGTGGCCGTGGCGGCGCCACCCAGGAAATCCCTCCGGGTAATCTTCTTCTTTGTGTGAATGAAATTGACTTTTCGATCTTTCATATACTTTCTCCTCTATGTGTTCATATGTATTTCAGCGATTGCTAACTGTTACATCCACTAATAGCCTCAGTGCAACTGCGAACGGGCAAAATAGATATTAGCCAGACCGTCATGGTCGTTCTGAGTCATATTATAGCGAGTATAGCCAGACCGGGTACTTTTTTAAGGTTCAACTGCAAAAAAGTTGGTGGGCTGATAAGAAATAAACCCTGTAACTCTTTTGGATTTAACGCTTTAATGCAACAGCATGAATGGGTATAATGCCACCGCCATCGGGGAGGATAGGGCAACGCGCCGAAGCGCCCCGAGCGTCCTGATGGTGGCATACAGCCCCTGCTTTTGCAGGGATAAACTCCGGGCGGTATCTTCAACGGTGCCGCCCACTTATGACATTATGCTGGTGCCGAAAAAGCGATAAATCCTTTTATAATCATGTGTTGATCAACCAACTTTTTTGCAGTTGAACCTTTTTTAACAATCCTCATGACGATGCACGTTTGCCTATTCTTTCCAGGAATCCCGGGTCAAGGAACGGGTCGTCTGTTTGCTTTCTATATTCGAGAAGCGCTTTAGCCAGTCTTTCCTGAATCGCTCGATATTCAGGTTTTCCCGCCAGATTGTTGAACTCCACGGGGTCGTTCTTCAGGTCATACAGTTCGAACTCCGGCGGATTGGCGAATGTGTCGAATGCCCGCCGCACCGGCGTGCCGTCATAGCGAGGCTGTTGTGAGACCTTATATGCAGGGTCAGCGTCGATACCAGTGGATGGCTTTGCCTTTCCAGCGAACAAATTATGGATTAGCTTATAGCGGTGGTCACGAATCGCGCGCCGCGGGTAGAAGGGACGACTACCGTGGAAATGGAATTCAGCCACAAGGTATTCGCGCCACGGAGCCGTTGCTTTTGCCAAGACCGGACGCAGGGACTTGCCGTGCATTTTCCCCGCAGGCGCAACACCGGTCGCGTCCAGGATGGTCGGCAGGATGTCGATGGTGGACACCATTGCGCGGCTTCGCATCTGCTTGGAAACGCCGGGCCAGCGGACAATGAACGGAATGCGAATACCCGCTTCATAGACCGTTGTCTTGCCTCGAGCAAATGGCGGCCCATGATCGCCGATGAAGATCACCAGCGTGTCGTCGCACCGGTTGTGTTTCTCCAATACGTTCATTAGCATGCCAATGCCGTCATCAAGACGCTGCACGGCATTGTAATAACCGGCAGTGCGTACCCGCTGCTGCGGAGTATCGATTTGCTGGAAGGCAAAGAGTGTTTTTTCACCCGGCGGGAGGGGATTTTCCGGCAGACCATCTACTTGAGGAGGAAAATACCACTTCCTGCGGTCCTCCGGACGTCGGAAGGCGTGAGGGTCGGAGTAATTTACCATCAGGAAGAAAGGTTGCTCACCGGTCTGCAGAAGGAACTGCTCAACTCTCCCTGCGACCCAGCGAACTTCACGTGTCTTCCCGCTGTCGGTTTCGCGGAAATCAAATTGAAAGCTCTCTTCCGGGGCAACGTGCAGCTTGCCGATGATGCCGGTGCGATAGCCGGCCGGTTTCAGTAGGTTTGGAATCGTCTTGTCGCGGAGTTCCGGATGCAATGCGAAACCGGCATTCGTCAAACCGTACTGCCCTGTGGAATGAGTATGCAGACCCGTGAACATCGCGCTGCGTGACGGACTGCAGGAGGCCTGCGCGACATAGGCGATCTCGAATTGAACACCGCCGGCGGCGAGTTTGTCCATGTTTGTTGTTTGGATCAGTGTCTCGCCGTAGCAGCCGAGCTGGAGGCCGAGGTCGTCGGTCGTGATGAAAAGAACGTTCAGCCGGTTGTGGAGGCGGGACTTGCCCAGTGCGCCAACCGGTGCCAACATTGAGACGGCAGTTAATCCTGCAGCCCCTAAGAAATCTCGCCGGGTAAGATTATACTCCATTGCTCAACTCCACTTAGATCAGGTTCTATTGTGTGTTCTCATCGCGCCAGGCTATTCTGCGGAGAACCTGCGCGGTACGTTTCTTGAACTTAGCACCGTACGGTACAAGAACTCATCCATGCCTATCGGAGCCAAATCAATTACTTATACTATCCTCTCGTCCTTTGACATTCAAGTTTTATCCGGAGGATATCGTAGTGATCCGCTACTTGACATACCCCGTATCCAGCCGGTCGTAGCCCCAGCTTGGCTCTTGCAGTGGATAGGTACGCGAGATGGTGCGTGCCGTTTTGAGATAGTCTTCAATCTCTTTGATGACGTCGGGATGCCGGTCGGCGACATTGTTTTCTTCTCCGACGTCGTTTCCCAGGTCGTAAAGCTCCAGGGGCAGACGGGGCTTGAGCCGCAGTACCTTCCATTTACCCCAGCGAACCGCCTGCGACCACGGCGGCGTACCGCCCTTGTCGCGGGGGAGCTTTTCCCGGTACAGGAACCGGTCGGGCTGCTTTTGAGGCTGACCCAGGAGCCGTGGGGCAACAGAAATTCCGTCAATACCTGGCGGTGCCTTGGAACGCGCCAGCTCGGCCAGCGTCGGCATTACGTCCCAGAACGCCCAAACGAAGTCGTCGATTGCGCCGGGGGCAACTTTTCCCGGCCAGCGAACGATCATCGGCGCGCGGAGGCCACCTTCGTAGAAAGTCCCCTTTCCGCCTCGAAGCGGTCCGTTGCCCCGGAAGAAATCGGGCTCATCCGGACGCGCCAGCCGGTAGCCACCATTGTCGCTGGTGAAGAAGACGATCGTCTTCTCGTCGATCTTGAACTGCTTGAGCAACGTGAGAATGCGGCCCACATCGCGGTCCATTCGCGTGATCATAGCGGCCAAGGTCGTCCGCGGTGCAGACTGGTCGGCGTAGTGTCGCCGGGAATCGACATAGGGAGTCGGTTCGGGGAACTTACCCTGGTACTCGTTGAGCGAATCCCTGGGCACCAGAAGCTCGAAGTGCGGAATCGTGAACGGCACATACAGGAAGAAAGGCCCTTCCCTGTGACGCCGGATGAAGTCCAGTGACTCATCGGCGATCAGGTCGTGTGAATACTGCTGCCTTTGTTCATTTTCATTTTCCGAAAGCACGTGCTTCCGGTCGTTTCGCCAGAGGAACCAGGGATAGAAGAAGTGGGCGTGGACCTGGTGCAGGTATCCATAGAATTCGTCGAAGCCTTGTTTGTAAGGAACGCCCGTGGTGCCGTGGTCGCCCAGGCCCCATTTGCCGAAAATACCTGTGGCGTAGCCGGCTTCCTTGAGCACTTCGGCGACCGTGATGTCCTCCGGCAACAGCGGCGAGCCGCCGCCATTGACCCGCACAGAAGTGTGGCCCGTGTGCCTTCCTGTCATGAGCACGCTCCTTGATGGTGCGCAAACACAGTGGCCCGCATAGACTTGTGTGAACTTCGTTCCCTCGACGGCCATCCGATCCAGATTCGGTGTGCGGATTTTCTCTTGGCCGAAACAGCCGAGATGGCCGTAACCCAAATCATCGGCCATGATGAATATAATGTTTGGCTTGTCCGACGACGCTCCACCCGCTGTCGGATTTGTGTTACCTGCGCATCCTGGAAGGACAAGTGAGGCCACACTCAGGCCAATGGCTTGGACGAACTCGCGGCGGTTCATCTCTCCAGATAGCTTTGCTCCAGGTCTCATGTTCTCTCCTTTTCTTGATCCACGGAAGGTTCTTGTTCGGGCGGAGTCCACAAAGAACTCCGACTTAAGTTTTCGCACAGCGAAGACCGTTTTTTATGAATCCAAGGGGACTTGCATTGTTCGCTGCGAAACGCTGTCTCTTGCCCACTGTGCAACCAGCGTCACAATCACCGGCTGCTGCCACACTATACCACTGCCAGGCTGACAAATCAAGGACGTCCAAATTCACTTGACAAGACCACAAAACCAGTCTCGAAGTTAAGCCGGAAAATACTGAGCACGAGTTTAAGCCGAAGAACATACTTTCCTCTGAAAGGCTTGCCCGGAAAACACAAAACACCCAGCCCCTTGACTCGATAATGGTCTTTTCATATCGGGGAGGTGGCGGGTAGAGAGGCTGATTCCAGGCGCGATTATTTGGAGAAGAGGCTGGAATCCATCAGTGGAATACGGTAATATGGAATACGACGTACGCAACACCGAAGATGAGTACATTCAGATGGTAAGCAGCGACTCAGAGGAGAGCGAATACTTATGCAAAAACAAACAAGGCGGGAATTTCTCAAAACCGCGGGGCTTACGACAGCAGCACTCGGCGGTATTTCTTTTCGAGCTGAGGTGCTGATTGGCAAGTCCGGCGAGCGAAAGCCTCCTAACATTCTGTTTATAATGTGCGATCAGCTAAGTGCCGATGTCCTAAGCTGCTATGGTGGACCGGTGGACACACCTAATATAGACCGAATCGCGGAAAACGGCGTTCGATTCACTCAGGCCACGTGTACCACACCCTATTGCTCACCCACTCGAGCATCCATCATTACAGGGATGTATCCGCACGCCCACGGCATTGTCTTGAACGCCAATCCGGGAAGGCAGCAAGGTATCGGCCCGGAAGATATCACTACAGAAAAGCTGCTCAATCAAGCCGGATACATAACCCATCATTACGGCAAGTGGCATCTTGAAGGAGACAAGCTGCCCTATTATCCGGATATGTTCCGCTCAGGTGTTGAGTACAAAGAGAAAATGGAATCGATCTTCGCAAAGGTGCGGCGCCAGGATAAAGCCACCTGGATGGACTGGTACACCTGGGCCCTGCCGGTTGATGTTTCGCCGGCTTTGCGGAAGCAGGTTGATGCACTTGGTGATCGCTGGAAGGATAAACGGTTTGCCGAATTCATTACCAAGATGGGCAGGCTCAGGTTGCCGCTGGAGCAGTGTTTTGATGTGCAAGTGGCGGATTTGACGTGTAAAAGGCTCAGAGCACTCAAAAGCAATGATCATCCCTTTATGGTAACCTGTTCGTTTGTCTGGCCGCATGACCCCAATGTTGTGCCTTCGCCCTATTACGAGGCTTTTGACCCGGAGGACATAAAGCTTCCCGGGAACGTGCACATTCGCGAGGAGCGTTTTGAAAAAGACTGGTCCCGGGAAATCATCAGAGCTCTTGGTGAACCGGGATTACGAGAGTTTCTACAAATCTATTACGGTATGGTAAAACTAATAGACGATCAAGTTGGCAAAATCCTTGAAACGCTGGATGAGACGGGGAAAACCGATGACACTGTTATCAGCTTCACATCCGACCACGGAGATATGATGGGTGGACACAGCATGGTCTGGAAATCCACAGGTGCTTTCTACGAGGAGGTAGTCCGTGTGCCGCTTCTGATATGCTTTCCACGAAAGTTCAGACCTCGGGTAAGTCAGCGGGCTGTGGATTCAACCGACTTTATGCCAACACTGCTGGAATTAGCGGGGCATCCCATTCCGGAACAGGTTCAGGGAGGAAGTCTGGTTCCATACCTGACAGGTGAGGAAGAGGCAGGGCAAGCCAGACAATATACATTCTCAGAGCGTGTCAGAGCGAATCCCCAAGGCCATCGCAGAGTGCTGCCGGGCACCAAAGGTGATTTCATGGTCCGTGGAAAGGGCTGGAAATATATTCGTTACCATGACGGTCAGGAATATCTGTACAATCTCCAGGAATATCCCGGCGAGACCATAAATTTAATCGACGATCCGAAATGCCGTTCGTCCCGCAAGGAACTTATGGATGAAATGGACAAATGGCTCAATAGCAGTGGCTGGTCAGGATAGTGAACACCTTGCGTGCAATCCCGATTATCTTCCGGCCCTGGCATGAGAACAACCAGCGTAGATTCTGGTGGGCTGTCAGAGGAGATGGACGGGATTTTATCAAGCTGTGGCGTTTTACTGTGGAATATTTGCGTGACACCAGCGGTGTGCATAACCTTCTTTATGCCTATACACCTCTGGCTGACGTTTACACCATGCCACAGAGAATCAGTAAGTGAGATTCACATAGTGCGGGACTCGAATTGCTAACCTTCGGTTCCATAAACTGCTAATTAGTATCTGTTGCGGAAAACGAAAATCGAAGATGTCACCCCTGCGAAAGCAGGGGTCCAGAGCGAAAAACTGGATTCCCGCTTTCGCGGGTATGACAAATACTGTTTCCGCAACAGATACTAATTACTGATGTTCAGTCCGAGTTTTACATTTCCCTTGGATTGATTGATGATCCGTTCTGAGCCTGTGAATATGTTCTCGGCAATTATGGCACGGCTTATGTCTTTTCCGAGTTGTATTTGCGGCCGATCTTGTCGAAACTCACATCCCCGAATTAGAACGGTGCCACTTTGGGCCTGGATTGCCGGACGATTTCCTCCTTTGCCGCCCCATTGGACAAACGTGCAGTCCCCAAAACCAACGGTTCCCGTCCCTGCAATCCTGGCTATCTGATTACACGGGCCCCAGAATGCACAGTTCACAAAGCGTATGCTTCCTGTATTGCTTTTTGCGATTTCAATCATCGTGGGATCCGGCCCATGAAAAGATACGAACTCACCATTCGTAATCAACAGCCCGAATGGGGCACATTGTTCCACGACAAGAGCCGTATAACAATCATCGGCTCCGATACCAAGGAAGTTGCCGTTGCATACTCCCCTTTTGCCTCTTATGAACTTATAGCCGATCTTGTAACCGAAACAGAAGGTATTAAAGACGTACTGCCAGTCGGACTTGCCGAAGATGAATGCCTCGCCGTTTTCCATCTGCCATTTGAACAGCCTGGGTTTCATGCTCCACCAGGGATTAAAGTGAACATTTTCAATTCGGCCTATATCGTAGATGGCATCGACCATGATGCCTCGCCGGATTGGCTGACCGTGCACGTCACGAATCAGGTGACGTTCGTTCCGCGTGGCGTCGATCCCGTTGTACGGATTGAGCATTTCTACTGCGAGGACGGCCGGGTTTTTGCCTCGCATGGCGATTGCCCAGGGATACGGTTTGGGTTCGTCATCTACATTTTGTTGGGGATAGTATAGGACAACGCCCTTAAGGGTACTGTTCGTGTTGAGAGTGATGAAAGCCGGTCCATCTTCGCGGCCCGCACGTCCTGTTACCAAAAAAGTGGTACCGTCATCTGTCGGTTTGGGAAGTCCCCGATTACGTATGCCATTATGAACTGGAACAGATTGCCAGATACCCGCCAATGTAACTGCATTGGGTACGTTCAGATGGCCGGCGAAGAAATAGTTGCCGCGAGGGGCATAAACAATCCCTCCACCGGCTTTTCCTGCGGCATCCAACGCTTTTTGAAACGCTGCCGTATTGTCCGTTTCCCCATCTCCTACAGCACCGAAGTTGCGGACATTAAAATAGTCTGTCCTGGGGACTCCGCCGTAAGGCGTCCCCAGGCGGACTTGCGGAGAAACGGGGGCCTGCACCGGTTTTTCGGCAAAAGCTTCGATTGTAAAGGCGAATAATAGTGCGAGAATAAGCGGGCCACACTGTTTCAAGATTCGTGCTTTAGAAAGATTGCGAACCATTTGTTTTACTCCTATTTTTTTATTCGTTCAGTTCTTGCTTGTTTCTGGGATTTTTCCCACGGTTTTCACGAAACACCGGAAAGTTTTATTATAAGAGCCACAAGCAATATTCCCAACAAAATAACAAGTTTTTGATATTCAGATGGTGTGGCCAGATTTTCCGGCAAGCGATTTTAATTTCATTTTTGGCCTTTGAAGAAAGAAGAAATTGGCTTTGATTGGGTTTGTTTTGACCAAGTGTCCGATTGTGTTTATTTTCATAATCCATTGTAACATATAAGTTTACGTTCATTTGAGCATCTTTAAAATTGGGTTTGTTTTGCATAAAAAGGGTTGATTTGTAGAGTGTTCTCGACAGATGTAGAGGGGCGAATGCCAAATGATTATTGGTTTTTGACTGTATCATCATATTGGGTAAGGAGTTGTCTGTTAGCATGAAATCCTAAATTCTAATCCATCGATTACGCTCAGGACAGGTTCTGAAATTCGAAACAAATCCAAATTACACAAATGAAAATGTTCAAAACCTTGTCTGGCTTGACAGATAATGCTTTTTGGCGTGTCCAGCACCAAATTACGGCAACAGCCTATTTGGTGCGGGACGATTCGTGCGGTTCTCCGCTATATCTTCGCCTGCTGGCGGGTTGCGTTAGCCTTCTGGCTAACAGGTGGGTATTTTAACATATTATCAAACAGAAGTCAAAAGAAATTACAAAAAAATGTCCGAGAGACGGCACTGGCAACGAGAGACAAAAGACTACAGACTCAAGACACAAGATGGTATTAGTTATTGGCCAGCCGTGGGGGGGGGTTGATTTTCGTATCTTTTCGCCAAAAATCTGCTTGATTTTCGTTGGCCGGGGCAGGTGATGAAAATGATAATTGATAATTGATAATTGATAATTGATTATTTGTTTTGATGGAGGATTGCGGGATTTGTCTTTTATTTGTCCAGTTTTGTCGGTAAAATGTTTTGGTGGATTGTGCTGTTTGCTATCAGAGGGATTTTAGTTTTTGAGAGGTTTGCATCACGTGGGGTTATTTTAGGAATTGGCGTAATGGCGGAGAAATTACCAGTAATAATAGACAATATTCGTCACGGCAGACCATACGTTTCTTATATTGTCGTAGCGGATATAGTCAGAGCTGTTTGGCGACGTACTGCTGAACCCCAAAAATAGCAAGGAATCGGGACATAGGGGTACTTAGTGGAATACGATGTTTTCATAAGTCATGCTTCAGAGGACAAAGAAAGTTTTGTCGAGCCATTGGCAAATGCCCTCGGAGAAGCGAGGTTGAATATTTGGTACGATCGTTTTGAGTTGAAATTAGGCGATAGTTTGAGGGAAAAAATTGATCAAGGATTGGCAAACAGCAGGTATGGTGTCGTTGTTTTGAGTAAAGCTTTTTTCTCTAAGGAATGGCCCAAATCTGAACTCGATGCTTTGGTTACTCGTCAGAATAGTGAAGGGAAAAAGGTTATTTTGCCAATCTGGCGTGATGTAGCAGCAGAAGAAGTAAAGAAATTTTCACCTATTTTGGCAAGTAAAATGGCAGCCAGAAGTTCCGATGGTATTGAAGCTGTTGTTGCTCAGATAGTTGATGTATGTAATGAGGACGAGGCAAAACCAACATCTGTATTCCAGATAGGCCAAAGTTTTGGCTTGAGAGAACAATGTTTGGAAATAATCCGTCAAAATGACATAGTTTCCTGGTATAAGCTTATCAATGAAAAGACTCAAAATATTCCGGAACAACTTAAGGAGTGGAAAAAAATAGGTGAACCGGCTGCTCGTAAGGGTGGGGAGGAATGGGTATCGGCGGTTATTGCAGCGGCAGAAATATGTATTCCAGGCTTCGTTCCTATTTTTGCCACGATAGAAGCTAACAATAAAGTTTTTTGGAAAGAATCTATCGGGATCTTGAGGCGGCTTGCAATTCTCGAAGATGAAATGGGAGGAGGAGTAACCCGGGCGTTACATATTGGAAACCATATGCTTTATATTGCGGGAACTATAGGTTTGGCTATTGCAGCAAATTTGAAGCTATTGGACTTAATTGATGAGTGGATGCAAATTAAAATACCTCAGAGACATAAAGGGGAAGTGCCGTGGTTGCAAATTCGCTCAGCACATCGTTTACCTGAGGGAGTCAGATTTAACGTAAAAGAGCCGTTCGATATCCTCAAGACCGTCTGCAATTCAAAAGAACTGAAAAACTTTTTCCCGAATACAGAGGTATTCGTTGATAACATTTTGATTGCTAATTTGCTCTGTTCCTTGATTGAACTCCGTGTTTGTAGCCAGAACCAAAGATGCTTAGATGCTTTGATGGGCAAATCTGAGTATTTTTTTCCAGATGTACAGACTGTTTGGTGTATTATACCGGCAGATAAGTTTAGAATTGTGACATTGAATCTTTTTGGTGATTCACAAGGAGTGATTAGCTTTGTTTATCCCAGTGGTTTTATGACCATAGATAAGTTTTGGCCTTTGTGGAAGATATGGAAGGAAAGATGTTTAAACTTATGGTGGCAGAGTTCTTCTGGACAATATGATTTCATTATGAAAAAACCTTGGATGTTGTTACCCGGAGAACAAGCAAATTGAAAATCCTATTGTATAAAAAATCACCGCCCCACGGCGGCTGGCCAATAAGATAGAAAGGGAGAAAAATGCCTTTAGAACTTGGAGTTTGGAGAATTGATGATGGACTAAATCGCCTTGGGGTGAAATCGCTCGACCAGGAAGAAAGGCTGGAGGAATTTCTTGACAAAGACATTACGATTGCTTCACCTCATTGGATGGTCATAGGAAGACAGGTCTATACTGACTATGGCAAATACATAGATCTTTTGGCAATTGACAGGGATGGTAATCTCATAGTCCTGGAACTGAAAAAGAACAAGACCCCAAGAGAGGTTGTTGCTCAGTTGCTGGACTATGCATCGTGGGTTAAGGGTCTCAAGGTTGATGAAATTGCTGCTATCTTCGATAATTATACAAAGAAATACCACCCGGAGAGAAACGGCATCTCGCTTGATGACGCATTTCTAAAGTGTTTCAAGCTCAAGGAAATGCCAGAGGAACTAAACGAAACTCATCAGCTTGTGGTTGTGGCTTCAAGGCTGGATGAGAGTACGGAGAGAATAGTCAATTATCTTTCAGATGAACACAACGTTCCAATTAATGCCGTGTTCTTCAGAGTCTTCAAGGATGGGGAGAGAGAATATCTGAGCAGCATGTGGTTTATTGATCCGACCTTGCCTCCACCAATTATTGTTGGAGAAGATAAGGAACCTTGGAATGGTGAGTTCTATGTTTCTTATGGACATGATATGGGCGGCAGAAGATGGGAAGACGCTAAGAAATATGGTTATGTTTCAGGAGGCGGAGGAACTTGGTATAGCAAGACTCTAAGCCTGCTTGAGATTGGCAAAAGGATCTGGGTTAATATTCCAGGACAAGGCTATGTTGGTGTAGGTATAGTTGCAGGTCCTGTGGTGAAGGTAGATGAATTTGAAATAGAAGAGGATAGCTCAAAGAGGCTGCTTACAGAAGATGATATTGTAGGTAAGAGGATTTTCACTGACAAGGACGATGAGGAGAAATCTGAGTATCTTGTGCGGGTTAATTGGCTAAAGACGGTCAAATTCGACCACGCTATAAAAGAGAAAGGTTTCTTTGGCAATCAAAATACAGTTTGTAAACCAGTGACTAAAAAATGGCAACATACTGTTGAACGACTCAAAAAGCGGTTTGACATCAAATAGACAATCAAAGCTTATAGCGGCTGGCCAATAACCCCAGTGAAAGTGGTGCGAAATATCGCACCATACCATCTCAGGAATGACCCCGCACTAATTAGACGTGAGTTAGCACTCAATAATTGCGGGGCAAGCAACCCCCGACAGAAAAGCAAGTGAGCTAACATTGGGGGTAAACTAAGAAAAGCAAGTGAGCATACACCGGGGACAGGGAAGAAATAGTTTTGAGTTTTAGGTGTTTAGTTTTGAATTGGTATTGAGCTTGCTTCGTTACCTTAGTATAATAGTGTTCAAGGTGCAAAAGGTATGGCAGATCCGTTAACCAGACGAGATTTCTTGAAATACGCGACGTGGTTCGCAGCAGAAACTGCTTTATCAGTCAGCGCGCAT
Source organism: uncultured Pirellulales bacterium (assembly GCA_964417935.1). Classification (GTDB taxonomy): domain Bacteria; phylum Planctomycetota; class Phycisphaerae; order Sedimentisphaerales; family Anaerobacaceae; genus NIOZ-UU13. Next base: position 9,015 of record CAYQKF010000053.1, on the reverse strand, counting down.
GGAGTGACAAAAGCATCTTCGGCACGCCCCAATTTTGTTTTTATCCTCGCCGACGACCTCGGCTGGGCGGATGTGGGATGTTATGGAAGCGACCTGCACGAGACGCCCAATATTGATAGGCTGGCCCGGCAAGGGATGCGGTTTACCGATGCCTATGCTGCGGCGCCGGTTTGCACGCCGACGCGTGCTTCGATTATGACGGGCAAGTACCCGGCCCGGCTGCACATGACCATCTGGTATGAAGGCTCAGCGAATCCGCCGCGCGGCCGAAGGCTTATACCACCTGTTACACAAGGTAATCTGCCCCATGAGCAGGTAACAATAGCCGAGGTGCTCAAGAAGGCCAGCTACTTCACTGCTCACGTGGGTAAGTGGCACCTTGGCGACGCTGCACATTACCCCCAGACGCAGGGCTTCGACGTCAATATTGGAGGGACTTTCTGGGGTGCCCCGACTACGTTCTTTTATCCGTACGGTGGCTCAAGCAGGTGGGGCGGGGAGTTTCGATATGTGCCGCACCTCGAATTCGGCAGCGAAGGCGAGTACTTGACCGACCGTCTAACCGACGAGGCTATTCAGATTCTGAATAGGGTCAAAGACAAACCGTTCTTCCTCAACCTTTGCTATCATACTGTCCACACACCAATCGAGGGCAAACCTGAGCTGGTCGAGCACTACAAAAAAAAGGTCAAACCTGGCATGCATCATCAGAACTACGAATACGCTGCAATGGTGCATAGTCTCGATGAAAATGTTGGCCGCGTCCTAAGCAGGATCAACGAACTTGGTATTGCCGAGAGTACTGTTATCATTTTCTTCTCTGACAACGGTGGTTATATTAACAAGTACAAGAAAAAGACCGTTACTAACAACTACCCGCTGCGCTCCGGCAAGGGGTCACTGTACGAAGGCGGTACCCGTGCACCGCTAATTGTTCGATGGCCCGGCGTTACTAAAGCCGGCAGCGTCTGTCGTCAACCGGTTAGCTCGATCGATTTCTACCCGACCATCCTCGGTATCACGGGCCTTGGCGGCGACCCAAAGCACAACGCCGATATGGACGGCCTCAGCCTTACGCCTCTATTGAAAAAACCGACTGCCAAGCCCAAACGCAGAGTCCTTTATTGGCACTACCCTCACTACTACGCCACAACCAGCCCGGTTAGCTCAATTCGCCAGGGCGACTGGAAGCTATTGGAGTATTTCGAGGATAAGCGCGTCGAGTTGTATAACCTCAGGAAGGACATTGGTGAGGAGAACGACCTTGCAGAAACAATGCCCGAAAAGGCTGAGGAGCTCCGCGAGCGTCTTGGCGCCTGGCGTAAGGCCGTGGATGCTCAGATGCCCACACCAAATCCCAAATACAGCTCCAAGGTTGCAAAATAGGGTAGCAGGCATAAGATTGGGATACGCCTGATAGTCAACATTGGAGGTTTTTAATATGGCCGATAGCAGATTACTCCTTACGTTGCAAATCTTGAAGAATACATAAACGGTACAATATGAACGCTACTATAACTAAGAATACCGTCTATCTACTAACAACCTTTCTGGTGAGTGCCGTGTCGGCAGCGTCCGGCGCTGCTCTCCCGTTAGGGATGGCCAAGTCCATTGAACGGGTAAAGTATAACAATCCCGGCTTGATTGTGGACCTGGGGGTAGGGCTTTGGGCATGGCCGCTGCCTATGGATTATGATAGTGATGGTGATTACGATATAGTTGTTTCCTGTCCCGACAAGCCGTACAACGGAACGTATTTCTTCGAGAATACCAGCGGCAACGTAAGAATGCCGGTATTTAAGCCGGCTGTTCGGATTGGCGCAGGACATAGGAATATTCGGCCAAGTTATGCCCGCACCTGTGCTGCCCGCACAGAAAACGCGGGTACAGGTGTTGATGCCCAGCAACGCTGGGTTCCGATCAAAACCCGCCGTTGGCGGGAGGTCCGCTTGCTGCTGCCGGGCAGGGAAATCGTAGATTTCCGTGAGCCGGGGAATCAATTCAAAAAAACCCGAACAATTTATCCTTCGGCTAACGTGCATCGCTCGAAAGACCGCGTGCGCGCCAACCAGTGGCAGTATTGTGATTATGATGAAGATGGAGTTCTTGACCTTATCGTAGGTGTTGGTGATTGGGGAGACTACGGGTGGGATAATGCTTTCGACAACCGGGGCCGCTGGATACGCGGTCCATTGCATGGATATGTGTATCTGATTCACAACACGGGAACCGCTGAAAACGCGCAGTATGATAAGGCCGAAAAAATATTGGCTGCCGGTAAACCTGTGGACGTCTATGGTATGCCTTCTCCAAATTTTGCCGATTTCGACAGCGATGGCGACCTGGACCTGATTTGCGGTGAGTTTGTTGACAAATTCACCTGGTTCGAAAATATCGGTACACGTAAGCATCCCAGGTATGCAGCAGGCCGATACCTGACCTATATGGGCAAACCGTTTCAGATGGACCTGTGTATGATTGTGCCGGTGGCGCTGGACTGGGACAAGGACGGAGACGTTGACCTGGTTGTAGGCCAGGAAGATGGACGTGTGGCTTTGGTGGAAAATACAGGCAAAGTGATTGATAGCATGCCCCAGTTTTTGCCGCCGCAGTTTTTTCGACAGCAGGCAGATGAGGTCAAATTCGGTGTGCTTGTTACGCCGTATAGTTTTGATTGGGACAATGATGGGGACGAAGATCTAATTTGCGGCAACAGCGCCGGCTATGTTGGATTTATCGAGAACCTCAATGGAGGCAATCCGCCGAAATGGGCAGCCCCGGTATATATCGAGGCCGGCGGTAACATCATCCGCATTATGGCCGGTCCCAACGGTTCAATCCAGGGGCCCTGCGAAGCCAAGTGGGGCTATACGACATTGAATGTGGCGGATTGGAACCATGATGGTCTGCCGGATATTGTTATCAATTCGATTTGGGGGAAAGTCCTCTGGTATAGGAACATCGGGACTCGGCGAAATCCTAAACTGACAGCGGCGCAACCCATTGAAGTCGAATGGGCCGGCCTGTCGCGACGCGGCTTCGCCACTGGTCGAGCCACGGCAGGCAAGCCTCCCAAGCCGGCCTGGAACTGGTGGGAGCCAAAAGGCAAAATGCTCGCTACCCAATGGCGAACCACGCCGGTAGTTATCGACTATGACTCAGATGGATTGAACGATTTGATAATGCTGGACCATGAGGGATATCTGGCCATGTTTCAGCGTGCGAGAAGAAATCAAGAACTAATCCTGTTGCCGGGCAAGCGTCTATTTACCGGTGAGCATGCATCGGTATTTGATTCGATGCACCGTCCCAAGAATCAAACCAGTGGTCTGCTAAGAATGAACGATGGCGTTGCAGGCAAAAGCGGCAGACGCAAGTTTTGTTTTGCGGACTGGGACCTTGATGGCCGATTGGACCTCTTAGTGAATAGTCGAAACATAAGTTTCCTTCGAAACATCTCTACAGACCAAAACAAGCATCTTTTCAGCGACCTGGGAATGGTCGAAAGTCGTATCTTAGCCGGTCATACAACCAGCCCAACCGTTGTGGACTGGGACAAAGATGGCATTCCTGATCTTTTGGTGGGTGCGGAAGATGGATTCCTTTATTATATGAAGAATCCACGTCCCCTTAAAAAGAGATTTTGGAGTAGGTGGAAAAAGAATTAGGTGCTGGAAAATAAAGGCTTGCGCTTCGGTCCGTGTTCTCGTATAATTACTTTCGGATTACGAGGACTTAAGATTAAAGCGCCCGTAGCTCAGTTGGATAGAGCAACGGATTTCTAATCCGTAGGTCGCAGGTTCGAGTCCTGCCGGGCGTGGTATATGAGCCGAGAAATAATCGCCATCCTGGACTTTGGCAGTCAATACGGTCAACTGATAGCACGCAGGATTCGCGAACAGAACGTATATTCCCAAATTTGCCCCGCCGACATAACAGCAGAGGCATTGTCACGATTGGGCGTCAAAGGATTGATATTGTCCGGCGGGCCCGCAAGTGTCTATGATAAAAATGCACCAAAATGTGACGAGAAAATCTTTGATTTGGATGTGCCGATTTTGGGTATCTGCTACGGAATGCAGTTAGGCTGTCAGATTTTAGGTGCAAAAATTATTGCCGCCAAAAAACGTGAGTACGGAAGGACAACGCTATCAATTCTTGAAAAAAGTGACTTGTTTGCAAATCTGTCGGACTCAATCACCGCCTGGGCAAGCCACGGCGACCAGCTCGGTGAGCTAAGCGAAGATTTCGTCAAATTAGCTATTACCGATACCTGCCCCTTTGCTGCGGTAAGGCACAAAAAAAGGAAATTTTTCGGTGTTCAGTTCCACCCTGAGGTCTCACATACTCCCAAAGGAACGCTGATTTTGAAAAACTTCCTGTACGATATCTGCGGCTGCAGCGGCGACTGGAAAATGAGTGATTTTGTCAGTGAGACTGTAGAAGCGGTTCGCTCTCAGGCCGGTGACGCCAAAGTGATATGCGGGCTGAGCGGGGGCGTTGATTCGTCCGTTGTGGCTTCGTTGGTCCATAAGGCGATAGGCGAGAAGCTTGTTTGTATTTTCGTTGATAACGGCCTGCTGCGAAGGAACGAACGCGAAAATGTCGTATCCACCTTCCGGAACCATTTTCATATAGATTTGCGGGTTGTCGATTGGTCAAGGCAGTTTTTGGCAGGTCTGGCCGGCGTGACCGACCCCCAGCAAAAAAGAAAGATTATCGGCTCCGAGTTTATCAAGGCGTTTGAGTCGCAGGCATCGAAAATTCCGAATGCTAAGTTTCTGGCACAGGGAACGCTGTATCCTGACGTTATCGAATCAGGCTCGAAGGACGATAATACAGCAGCGAATATCAAACTGCATCACAATGTGGGAGGCCTGCCGGCCGAGATGGACTTTGAGCTGATTGAGCCGTTGCGGGATTTGTTTAAGGACGAGGTGCGGGTCGTCGGCGAATATCTCGGACTGCCGGAGGATATTGTCTGGCGACATCCTTTCCCCGGTCCGGGCCTGGCCGTCAGGATAATCGGAGAGGTTACACCCCAAAGGCTGGAAATCCTCCGGGCCGCCGATGAAATCTTAATAGACGAAATAAAATCGGCAAGGTTGTATAGAAAGGTATCACAGGCCTTGGCCGTGCTGGTACCTGTCTTAACGGTTGGGGTAATGGGCGATGAACGAAGCTATGAAAACATTATTGCTATTCGTGCGGTGGAGACCGTTGATTTTATGACCGCTGATTTTTCCCAAATCCCTTACGAGGTGCTCGGCATCATATCCAGCAGGATTATAAATGAGGTCAGGGGCGTCAATCGGGTCGTTTATGATATATCCAGCAAGCCGCCGGCCACAATTGAATGGGAGTAGTGTTTCAGTTGTTACCACTGTTACCACGACCGTCATTGCGAGCACCGGACCTGATTCTCAGGAAGTATGCAGAAGAAAATGGACCAACAATGTCATTGCGAAGGAGCCGCAGGCGACTGTGGCAATCTCAAACCTCGCAATACGAAAACCGTTTATTTTCTTAGGAGGCCTGCGAAGCAGGCCGTGGCAATCTAATTTGTTATATCGCAAAGATAGACCGATGGGAACAAAGCAATTTTACGTTTATATAATGACCAATAAGACAAACACCGTCTTGTATACAGGAATAACAAATGACCTCAGAAGGCGAGTATATGAACATAAGCAGAAAATGATCGAAGGATTCACAAGGAAATATAATGTTGTAAAGCTTGTTTACTATGAAGCATTTGCTGATTGCACAAGCGCAATACAAAGGGAAAAACAAATAAAAGCAGGCCCACGAAAGAAAAAGGAGGAGCTAATAAATAGTATTAACAAAAAATGGTATGATCTGTACGAAAAGTTATGAGATTGCTTCGTCGCTGCGCTCCTCGCAATGACCAACTCGTCGCACAAAGTGTCATTGCGAGCGAGGCACAGCCGAGCGTGGCAATCTATGTCTGCCTTATGGATTGCTTCGCTGCGCTCGCAATGACAACAACGTTTATGTTACCTTGAAGAAATGGATAAAATTTAACAGTTAGCTTTTGATTCTTGTAAGTCGTTTAATATAGCATCCTTCACCCTATTCAAATCTGCTTCGAATTTTCTTTTGACTTCTGGTCCACTCATCGTAGACTGCTATGTTCAATTATTCCTTGCTATGTTCGAATAACTCGGGCTGTTTTGAGTCGCGTTTCTTTTTATGGCACTCTAAGCCTAAATGCTCGCAGGCTTGTTTGGTAACTTCTCTTCCCCGTTTGGTTCGACGCAGGAATCCGATTTGCAAAAGATATGGCTCGACCACATCCTCCAGCGTGTCCCTTTCTTCGCCGAGTGTGGCGGCAATCGCCTCGATGCCGGCCGGCCCGCCGTCATAGACGTTAGCCAGCGCACGCAAAACCGCTCTGTCTAATTCATCCAGGCCCAACGTGTCAATCTGCTCCATCTTCAGGGCATTTTCAACAATCCCGATACTAAGCACTCCTGAGCCTTTTACCTGTGCATAGTCACGGACTCGTTTAAGGAGTCGATTTGCCACTCGCGGCGTCCCGCGGGACCGGGCCGCAATCAATTCCAGCGTTCCATCATCGCACTGCAAACCAAGCAGCTCCGCAGATCTGTCTAAAATCTCTGTCAGCTCTCCAGTGTTGTAAAAATCCAGATGATACAGCATCCCGAATCGGCTGCGAAGCGGAGCACTTAAAAGCCCCGCCCGTGTCGTCGCACCAATCAAAGTAAAACGCTTCAGCGGGAAATTTATCGTCTTTGCGTGCAGGCCGCTATCGACAGTAAAATCAACCTTGAAATCTTCCATCGCCGGATAAATAAACTCTTCGACCGGCGTGCTGAGCCGATGAACCTCATCAATAAAAAGCACATCGCCGGTGTTTATATTGCTCAAAAGGCCCATAACGTCACCGGCCTTTGCCAGCGCCGGCCCCGATGAGCAGCGTATCCTTGCCCCCATCTCGTTCGCCACGACATGGGCAAGCGTTGTTTTGCCGAGTCCCGGCGGGCCGTAAAACAAGATGTGCTCCAACGGTTCAGACCTTTGCTTGGCCGCTGCTATCGCTATTGCCACTTTTTCCCTGACGTTGCATTGGCCTACACATTCGCCTAAGAGCTTTGGCCGAAGCGAGACGTTAAAACTCTCCTCCTGCTCGTTCAAAGATTGCCCGCTTATAATTCTACCTATCGCCATAATATTTAGTCGTTAGTCTTCAGTCTTGGGTCTTGAGTCTTGTGTCTATCTCAGACTTCCACTCCCTGTTGTAACCTATATACCAAAGGCACAAGTGCCTCCGCCGAATTTATATCGGGGTGTTTGCGAGAAGCCAATTCAATCAGCTCCATCGCTTCGTTTCTTTTTTCACCCCAGGCGATAAGAACCTCCAACGCCTCGATCTGGAATGGCTTGAATTCGGCTTCCATCGACCTGGCCGATTCGGCCCCAACTGCAAAAGTTTGAAGTTTGCCCTTTAGCTCAGCGATAATTTGCTGAGCCATCCTCCTGCCTATCGAAGGCAGTGACATCAGTATCTTATCGTCGGCGTTCTCTATGGCCGCTGCAATGGTAGCTATCGGAATGCTCAGCGACCGCAGGCCTTTTTTTATACCCATCCCTTTGACACTGATATATTTGGTGAAAAAGTCTCTCTCGCTGGCATTTAAGAAACCAACCATTCTCGGTATCAGGTTTCCGCCGCCAAGGGTACCCTCATAGTATTCCATAGTGCAGAGAGATATATCCGAGCCGACCTCACCCGATAGCGCATTTACACAATAGCTCGGCAGCATTACTTCATAGCCGACCGCCCCGACCTGCACCAGGCAGCAGTCGCTGTCAAGCTTGATGAGTTTTCCTTCAATACTGGCTATCATATTAATTTATTATTGAATATTTTCTATTTACTATTTTGATGGTTTTCTAAATGCCATTCATTAGATAACTATACTGTTTATCGAGTTTGCACAGCACAGCGCCGTTGCTATAGCATCGGCCACATCGTTCGGCTCCGGTATCTGCGGCAGGGACAAAATCGTTTGAATAGTTTTTTGCACCTGTTCCTTCGATGCCCTGCCGTTACCGGTAATTGATTTTTTTATACGTGTGGCGCTAAAGCTTCTGACCTCAATTGCCGCCTGTGCGCACCTCTGCAGTATAACACCTCTTGCGTGTCCCATCAATATCGCTGTTCTCGGATGGGCGTAGTGTGAGTACAATTCTTCCACTGCTACAACGTCGGGCTTGAAACTTTCCAGAAGCGACTGGGTATCTTCAGCTATCCTATTCAATTTTTGCTCTATAGCCGAGCCGGTCCCTGTACGAATAACGCCTGCTTCAATTAGCTTTTCTTTATCCTCGCCTGTCTCCAGACAGGCATATCCGCAGACCTGCAAACCCGGGTCGATACCGAGTATCCTCATTTCATTCTCCAGGTGGTCATATCCGGCTTATCTTCCAGCACAATACCCATTTCATCCAGTTTGGTACGAAGCTCATCCGCCTTGGCAAAATCCCTGTTTTTACGTGCTTCGTTTCGCTGCTCAATCAAAACATTGACCAGCTTGTCCATCAGCTCATCATCAGCGGGGCCGGTTTGCGGATACTCCTCTTTTACAATACCGAGACAATCGCCGCCCAGCCGGTCAAATAGAACATCAACTAAATTAAGGGTCCCCTGGGCTGTTCGGCTGTCTTCGAGCAGTTTCTGCGCCAGCCGAACAAGTTCAAACATAACTGACAGTGCAACAGAAGTATTCAAATCATCATTCATTGCCGCTTCGAATTTTTCCCTCATCTGCTTTAGCTGCCCTGCTATCTTCTCGTCGATTGGGCCTTCCTTCGCTGTGTCCATCCTTTTTCGTACTGCTTTGACCGTCTCGGTTATTTTTCCGTAACCGCTCTGCGCCGCAAACAGGGCCGCATCTGAGAAATCCAGCGGGCTCCTGTAATGGCTGTTCAAAATCAACTGCCTTACCGCCAGCGGGTCGTAGCTCCGTG
>CAYQKF010000052.1:0-34898 GCA_964417935.1 uncultured Pirellulales bacterium | reverse complement strand
CATTGCCGTGTATGAGGACGCTCAAAATAATCACTGTGTATTGTCGCCGGCGGAAATTATGAAGAATGTCAATTTGCGAATGTCTGCACAGAAACTCTCAGGCGGCCAGTTTGTAACTTGTTGCTATTGTCTGATCAATATCAACACACTACAGCTAACCTACTGCCGTGCAGGACATCCATATCCTATTCTTATCAGACGGAAAGAACAGCCACAACACTTGGAAATAGAAGGCTCACTACTCGGAATTTTTGGAGAAGCTGAATATAGCCAACGAACCATACAGCTTCAATCCGGTGATAAACTGCTACTGTACTCCGATGGAGCCATACCGTTTATCAGCAATTCCAATGATACAGCTCTCTTTAATTTCAGAGAAGAATTTCGTGAAATCATAGGCCGGCCGATTGTTGAGATGATGGATAAATTTAGTGTGCTTGCGGAAAACAAAGAAATGGACCCTTCCGAAATCGACGATGTTACGGCAGTTGGCCTTGAGATACTTTGAGATTTGCATACACACCGGTCGCACTCTTTTATTGTTTTTGGATTATTTACAATTCTCCAAAAGCACACAAAACTTGCCGCTCAAAGACCAAAGCCTAATTTACGTGTTCAAAGGGGCTAAATTTGGTTTTTTTAGTATTCGGGCACTCGCTGCAACGTCCGTTAATATTTGGCTCCTCACCGCTCACTACTCGCCATCTTACGAGCATCCAGCATCCAGCGGGAAGACACTCTCCCTCAGTTCAATCGTTGTCTGTGATTTTGGATCCTTCGAGCGCCCCGGCCCAGCCAATATAGAAAAACTGAGACAGGAACGCCCCTGTGTATTCGACAAGTCCACCCGGGCGTGATAAGAAATCGCTAAAGAACACCCAACCTTTGTAAAAGACGGGGAAATTTGTAATAACCTCTGTACAACTATAAATAAGGCGCAAATCAACACCAAGCCAAAGGTACAGATAGAACAGGACAAAAAAGATAAGACCCCGGCTCATGCTCCCAATGTCCTGTCTCGATAATTTCCGAAGTGAATCTGGCATTACTTATATCCCAAAAAAAATAGTGAGTGGTGAGTGGTCCACTCACTAATTAGTATCTGTTGCGGAAACAACATTTGTCATTCCCGCGAAAGCGGGAATCCAGCTTTTTCGCTCTGGACCCCTGCTTTCGCAGGGGTGACATTGCCAGTTTCGGCTTTCCGCAACAGATACTAATTAACCAAAAGAAATTATATCGTATCCGGTTTACAAATGCACCTGCTTTTCGGGTTTCCATTCTGCAACGCGTCGGAAAAAATAATAAAAAAAGTACAAAACCGTAACAAAACGGTAACACTTGGTTGTCATAATTGTCCTTGTTAAAGTAACCGTTTTTTATTAACCTATTTGAAAGGAGCACGATTATGGAAAGGTTGAAGAACATCACAATCATCTTTTTGTTGGCAGTCGGCATGTTTAACTCTGTCGCTCTTGCCAAATCCGCAAGTGTTCTGCTGCAGGAAGGACTGTACGCCGAGCAGATTGATGGTGACCTTGATGCGGCCATCAGAATCTATGAGCAGATAATCAAAGACAGTTCCGCTCAGAGGTCTCACATCGCCCAGGCAATGTATCGGCAGGGTATGTGCTATCTTAAGAAGCAAAATGAGCAGCAGGCCAAGGAAGTTTTTGCCAAGCTGGTCGCAAACTACAGTGACCAGACCAAAATCGTAGATAAGGTTAAGCCTATGCTGGACGAGCTGGGCAATGCCGACCCGGCAGCTCTGATGCCGCCTGAGACCTTAATCTACATAGAAACGGGCAGCCCGGGGAGGCAGATTGAAACCATCCTGAATATGCTCAAAGGAACTCCATTTGAAAATCCTCTTGCAGTTCTCGGTGGTGGCAAAGGCCCTGGGCCGGGTGGTAAATCAGCCGGAGATATAATGGCGGCTCTTATGAATCCGAGTATGATAGCTGAATTCAAGAAGATACGGGGGATGGCAATTGGTGTTACCGGCATTGCTCAAAATAATCCGCCGTGTATCGCGGTGTTGTACCCAGGCAAAAGCGATGCCTTGCGGGGTATAATCTTAGCAGCATTGGGTATGGTTGGAACACCGGGTGAGCCTATCGAAGGTATGCAGACCGTGACTATTGCAGGCACGGCAGGCGTCGCTTACGATGATAATGTAGTAATCATTGCACAACCAGCCGGGCAATTGACCTGGAGTGTCAAACAATACAAGGGTCTTACCAGCAAGCCGACACTCGCCTCGAGTAACAAGTCCTTTGCAAAGGTCAGCAAAAAAGCACGTCAGGAAAATGCTATAACGATCTGGGCGAACGTCGATGAAGTATATGCAGGTCTTTCAGAAATGTTTCCCAAAGACAAGATTCCTGCAGAAATCCGTATCGCCGACGGAGTTGCTGATTTTAGGAATATCGACGATTTGATTATCTTTTTCAACATTCAGGAAAACGGAATAGCTTTCGAGAAAAACATAGCTTTTAAGGATGGCCACCGCTGCCTTGCATACAATCTGATTCGTACACCGAATCTTAGCAGGGCCGGCTTCGAGGCCGTTCCATCTGAGGCGGTTGGGCTTCTCAGCATCGCTCTGGGTGAGGCTGAAAGTGCCCAGGCTATGGCTGCAAGTAAAAGCATTGAAAATCTGACAGGCCTTGACATCGGCAGAGAAATCTTCGCAAATATCGAACAGGTAACCCTGTTTGCCCTGCCGCCCGACAGCGCTTCGGCCAAAGGCAATACGTCAATACCTCCAATAGCGACGAATCTCGGAGTGGCAATAACCAGCCACAATCCACAACAGACTCGCCAGATTCTGACCCAAATGTTGACGGTATCTAATCTGATAGCGGGCCAATCTGTAAGTGAGCAACCGGGGCAGGGTACCGGCAAGTACCAGATTGGACTTGTCAACAATCAAAATCTCTACTGTTATATGAACCAGATGAACAAGACTACTGTTCTGTCGTTAAACCCGGATGTCGTTGAGACTTCGATTTCGGCCATCAAGAGGCGCAGGTCGGTCTTTACTGCCGGGCCATTAAAAGAAGCTATAGGCAAGCTTTCACCAACGACGAGCAAACTGGTGCTGGTTAACGTTGGCGGAGCGATACGGCTTGCCGATTCTCATCTAAAAGCGACATACGATAACCCGCGAAATCCGGCACATAAAATGTATGCCCAGTTAGCGCAGGCCTGTGGTAAAACCGGCATCCAGTTACGCACCGACGAGAGGATTAACAACTTTAATGTGCGCTTAAGTATAGACCAACTGCCACCGCTGGATAACGTGTTCCCTCTGCTAATGCAGCTATCCAAGACCGACCCTACATTAAAGGCCAAGGCTACAAAACCCCAGCCACGTGACGGAGCGACGACTGGCTTAACAAGCGTATCAAAACTGAAGTGGAAGGTGGGAGTGAATTCTAAATCTCACAAAGTCTATTTTGGCACTAAGGTTGACGAGCTTCCACTACTGGCTGAAATGCAACGTCCCAGTTATGATGAATTGCCGGAGCTGGAAGAAGGTGTTAAGTATTACTGGCGTGTCGATGAGGTTTGGGCCGATGGCACCGTTATAACCGGGGATGTTTGGAGCTTCACCACAGGCAAACTGGTAGGCTGGTGGAAGCTTGACGAGACCGAAGGTAGTAATGCCAGTGATTCGTCCTCCAGCGACAATGTCGGCAATCTTTCTGGTAATCCACAATGGCAGCCGACCGGTGGAAAGATCGGCGGCGCACTGGAATTCGACGGCGACGGTGACTATGTCAAGATCCCAAACGAATCCAACTTTGACATAACCACGGAAATTACTGTTTCGGCGTGGATAAAGGTCAACCAGTTCGATAAAGAATGGCAGGCAGTCATAGCTAAAGGTGACAGCGCCTGGAGAATACAGCGTAATCAGAATAACAATTCTCTTGAATTTGCCTGCTCCGGGCTGAAGATTCCGAGCGGTGCCCCCTGGGGGAATTTATATGGAGAAAGAAGCGTAAATGATGGAAAATGGCACAACATCGTTGGTGTATATGATGAAAGTAAAATGTACCTTTACATTGACGGTACTGTGGACACGTCTCAACCGGCATCCGGCAGGATAAACACAAATGATGAGCCAGTATACATTGGTGAAAATTCAGAAAATACAGGACGTTATTGGGACGGCTTGATAGATGATGTTCGTATTTACAACTATGCTCTTATTGAAGGCGAGATTAAATCAATCTACAACAAAGGCAAATAGAAATAGCAAGTGAAAACCAAAGGTAAAATCGGTACGGCTTACAACCAATTGCGGTGGGTAGTATTACTGCTTGCGATAGCGGTAATACTGCCCACCGTGTGTTTGCTGTGGTTTATGAGCCAGGCGGTCAGGAACGAGCGTCTGGCGGTCAGGCAAAAACTGTCCGATGTTTACAATCAACGTCTGGAGATAATGAATAAAAGGATTGAGGACCTTTGGCTGGGCCGAATTGGTTTGGTCGAACGGGAATCGGCGGGAAAGCGTCAGCCTGTTGAGATGTTCGACCTGCTTGCAGGCCGGGACAATGGAACCGGCGGCTCAAAAATATGTGATGCGATTATTATTTACGACAGTAACGGAAAGCTGGTTTATCCGGCTGCCGGAGATAGTGACTATACGGGTGAACTTTCGGAGGAATTCAACGAAGCATGGGGTGTTGAATTTACTGACGAGGATTTTCCCGTAGCGATACAATTGTATGAACAAATAGCCAAATCTCCCGTTGTTGATGACTATACCCGTTACAGTGCTTTATTAGGCAATGTCCGTTGCTTGAGGAAGTTGGGAGAAATTGAAGAGGCTGTTGCTCTGTGCCGCGAGATAGCTTATGGAAAAACTTCCGAAAGCATAAGCTCATCTTCCGTAGCTCTGATTGCTCGGGCAAGAATCTTACTTGTAAATCTGAAGAGCCAAACCCAAGAAGGTCTCAGGCGGTCGGATTTGCAAAATCTGATTAGTTCCGCTATCAATTATACCCCCGGCGACGGTTCCGATTTTTTGCCAATGCCATCGGAGGCAAGGATTTTTCTTCTGCGCAAAGCGCTTGAAATTGTAGAAGAAAGCCAATGGGCGGAAGAGCTAAAACCGCAGGTTCTAAGGGCAAAAGAGTTATTATCAGCCGAAGAATTGGCCGCTGCTGTTCTTGACAAGTATTATACCGGGGCGGTATCTCAAGCCTGGTCTGAAGATGATGCACTCAAACTGGTATCGTTACTGACTGCGACGCTGGACACAATTGAGGGAGTTGAATGGAAATGGACAGAGCAACTGACTGAACAAATGAAACGACAAATAGCCGCGGTATTAGATTCGTATCAGACCAGGAAAGTTGGCGCTGCTTCGTTTGGCCGACCTGCATTTGCCACATTTGAGTCCTGGCCCGAAGACAACCTTCGCAGGCTGGAATTGCCGGAGAAGGCCTTTGGTATGTATCACAACTTTGGGGGCAAGACATACTTATTGTTAAAGAAGGTAAAAGAGCTCGGTTCTGATTTCGATTTATGTGGCGATGGCCTCGAAGAGCTTGGCGTTTCTTACAGAATAACAGACAATTTTGGTGAGTATGCCTCTGGTTTGGAAAATCCGGAAACAGCGGCTTTCCTGAAAGCGCCGTTAGGAAGATTCTTTCCAAGCTGGGATGTTGAAATTCATTTTAAGGATGTCGATATCTTTGAAACGACAGCCGGCAGACAAGAAATCGTGTATATGTTGGCTGGACTATTGGCTATTGCCGTGATGATTTCGGCCGGTTCGCTGGCTACCAAGGCTGTAGGAAAACAGATAAGGATAAACAAACTAAAAAACGATTTCATTGCCACCGTTTCACACGAATTGAAAACGCCCCTGGCCTCAATGCGGGTGTTAGTAGATACTTTGTTGGAAGGCAGCTACCGAAACCAGCAGCAGGTTACCGAATATCTGCAGCTTGTTTCAAAGGAAAATGAAAGGCTTACCGGCTTGATTGATAATTTTCTTACCTTTTCAAGGATGGAGCGAAACAAGCAGGCATTCATGATGGTCGAGACAAGCCCGGCAGCAATTGCCCGTGATGCCGCAGAGGCGGTTAAGACCAAATTCAGCAAGGGCCAATGCGAGTTTGAAGTAAATATCGTTGAGGATTTGCCGGATGTGTTAGCCGACCGTGATGCGATGGTAACGGTGCTTGTAAACCTTCTTGACAATGCGTACAAATATTCTTATGATAAAAAACAAATTGAGCTGAGAGTTTCTCCCTATGACGGCTTGGTTTGTTTTTGCGTTTCCGATAATGGTGTAGGTATGTCGCGCCGGTCCGCCCGGAAGATATTTAACAGGTTTTACCAGGCTGACCGCAGTCTTTCGCGAGGAGCCGAAGGCTGTGGATTGGGTTTAAGTATCGCTAAATTTATTGTAGATGCCCATAAAGGCACAATTTCAATTGACAGTAAACCCGGCGAAGGAAGTACGTTTACCGTGCGATTGCCGGCCGGTAATTAATCCCGTTAGAAATCTTTACTTTTTTCTCTTGTTAGAAATTGAAGAATAGGTTCTAAGGAGCTTAAGTTCACAGCAGAAAAGGATTACTAAATGAGAAGCGTACTGATTGTTGAAGACAATGAGGCCATGCTGCGGGGTCTGGAGGACAACTTTGAGTTAAAGGGCTACCGTGTCAAGACCGCTCGTGACGGCGAACAGGGCCTCAATGCAGCACTGTCCGAGAATCCCGACCTGATTATACTCGACATTATGCTGCCCAAAATGAACGGCTATGAAATATGCAGCCAGGTCCGTAAAAAGAATCTGGATATGCCTATAATCATGCTCACCGCCAAGGACCAGGAATCCGACGTTATTCTCGGGCTGAATCTGGGTGCGGACGACTACGTGACCAAGCCGTTCAGTATCAAAGAGCTAATGGCACGGTCCGAAGCGTTTATGCGACGCAGAGGAGAGGAGGAACCGGAAGTTTATGAATTCGGCAATTCCCGGCTCGATACCGTCACGGGCACCCTCACACGCGAAGGTAAAGAAGTCAAGCTTACTCCCGGGGAATTAAAGATGCTGTATCTGTTCCTTAGAAAGGCCGGATGCACACTGACCTGTGACGAAATACGCAATACCGTATGGGGTTATTCCCGCTTTATTACTTTACGGGACATTGATGATACTATCGTTACCTTGAGGGACAAGATCGAACCCGACCCGAACAATCCGACGTTCATTCATACTGTAAAACTTATCGGTTATAAATTTGAGCCGCCGGAAGCAAATGGAAACGATTCTGATAATTGAAGATGATGCTACAATGCTGCGGGCCTTGAAGGACAACTTCGAGTTCAAGGGCTACTGCGTGCTTACCGCTGACGACGGTGAGGAAGGATTGAATACCGCTCTTAATAAAAAGCCTGACCTGATTCTTCTTGATATTATGCTGCCGAAGATAAACGGTTATGAGATATGCAGACTAATCCGTCAGGAAAATCTTAATATGCCAATAATAATGCTGACCGCCAAGGGTGAGGAATCGGATATAATATTGGGTCTGAATCTCGGGGCCGATGACTATGTTACCAAGCCTTTCAGCATAAAGGAGCTTCTTGCCCGTGTTGAAGCATTCCTCAGACGAAGCAGACAAACCGAACAAGATATTTATGAGTTTGGAGACTGCCGGCTTGATATTCCCGCCAGAAAACTGACTAATAAGGGGGATGAAATTAAACTCTCACCGAAAGAGTTCAGCCTGTTGGAATATTTCGTCAAGAAGCCGGGCCGGGCACTTACCCGTGACGAGATACTGAATATGGTTTGGGGTTATGACAGCTTTATCGGTTCCCGGAGCATCGACCGTTTCGTCACCACACTGCGAAACAAAATAGAGCCGGATCCGCATAACCCGATGTTCATTCACACGATACGCGAGATCGGTTACAAATTTGAGCCTCCTGAGGAGAAGAATTAAGTGCAATATGCGAGCATCTGCTAATCCCCAAGCTGAACTTGGGCGTGTCACCCCCTGTTCAAAAAAGAAGAACTGTAGCCAGACCCGGAAGAAGCACTTCCATCCATATATATACTACAGCATATGTTTGCCAAATCCAGCCATCCTCATTTCTTATTCTACCAATAATCATTCTGACGAGAAAGAGAATGTCAACAGCTATACACATTGTTACATGAACACGTACAGCATGTGAGCCACAGAGTGGTACGGTAGGCAAGATAGTCAACAACGTCCACAATAGCAGCCCGTAGCATCTTGCCGGTGGCCATGTGTTTTCGGCTGGAGGTGTCTTTGCCCATGCTTTTGCAAAAACCAGCAAGTACGCGACCGCAAAATAGGCACCCAATATGATTATGCCAATCCAGTTGTTGTGTACGATGGCACTAGACGGATCCCTGACAAGGAACTCCACCCAATCCAATATCTGCCATGCGAAGAACAGGGTCAGCAAACCAAATGATATCACTAAAAAGGTGCTTCTCTTCAAGTTTTGCTCCGAGTACGAAATACGTACAGAATATGAACGTGTGCCTATTTTGTGTATTCAGTTCTTTTTCTTCTTCTCACAATGCCTGCAATTTCCATAGGCGCCGCGGAGGCAACACAGACTTTGGTTATTCCATCAACGAACGTCCGCACCGTTGATGGATTATATTTTGTGGAGTGGGGAATTGCAAGAAAAAATCTGTTTGTATTTCGTATATGGTATGTCGTATTTCGCATGAACTGTGGAATGGTGACTTTGAATAGATTCCTCGACTTCGCTGCGCTTCGCTCGGAATGACGTTGATGGGCGTGGTGTGCTCGGGATGGCAGGCATGTTTCTGAAGCAGGATAAAATCGTATCTCGGATGATGAACTCCAGGTAAAACCCGCAGCTAAATATTTTCATGGTCTTGCTGCTTTTATTGCTTCGGAAAGTTTGAGTGTGCCTTCGTATAAGCTTCGGCCAATTATTACCGCTTCGGGGCTGAATTCAGCCAGCTTCTTGATGTCTTCTATAGTGTTTACGCCGCCGGAAGCGACGACAGGGACATTTACCGCCTCGACAAGTTCCTTTGTTCTTTCGAGATTTGGGCCTGTCATCATACCGTCTTTGGAGATGTCGGTATAAATTATCGCCGCCAAAGGTAGTTTGGCCGCTTCGGCGGCAAACTCCAACAAATGATGAGGGCTGTCCTGCGTCCAGCCGTGAGTGGCGACCTTTGAACCTCGTGCGTCGAGGCCAAGTACAATTTTACCACTGAACTTCTCAGCCATTTCGCTGAACCATTCAAAGTTGCTTACGGCTTTAGTGCCGATTATTACCCTTTCGAGGCCTATGTCGAGCAGTTGTTTTATGGCGTCTTCGTTGCGAAGTCCGCCGCCGACTTCGATTTTGAATAGCCCCAGAGCTGCTATCGCTGATATCGCGTCTGTGTTGACCGGCCTGCCGAGCCTGGCACCATCCAAATCTACAATGTGCAGCCATTTTGCCCCGGCTGAGCTGAATTCCCGGGCCTGTTTTACAGGGTCGTCTTCATAGTTTATCTGGCGGTTATACTGGCCCTGTATAAGTCTGACACATTTTCCATCTCGCAGGTCAACTGCCGGTATAATATACATTTCAAGTCCTTAAAATCCTGATAAGAATTCACGATTTAAATTAAAATAAAGTATTTTCACTTGGGCTTATCACCAACGAGCGGCCGAATCTTATCTACAGTGAAATACACCAGGTGCTTTGGTGTTTCGTCGGGACTATGGGTTTTCGAATGCTGCTGTTTTATCTCTTTTATGCGTTGGGGGTCTTTTTCTTCGCTGGTTTTGGTCAGATATAGTCTGGTACCGGCGTAACCTTCGCCCTCTTCAACGAACAAATAAGCGGCTTTGGGATTAGATTGTACGTTTGCGTAGCTCAGCCGTTCCAACATGCTAAACGTGACAGTCTTCTCATCAATAATATATGGCCGAGCATAAATGGCGATATCGACATTGCCATCCGAATCACTCGTGGCCAAAACCCCTGTACCTTTAACGTTTTCAAAATAATCAGCCAGATTCATGATTTTCTCCTTTGAGCTTTAATGGCCTTTAAGGCCTTTTTAACATCGGCATACTTGAATTCATAGCCTGCTTCGAGCAATCGTTTAGGCAGAACCCTTTGTCCGGATAAAAGCATCTCGTCAGCCATTTCACCTAAAGCCAGGCGCATGATGAATCCGGGGAAGAACAGCCATGAGGGTCTTCTTATAATCCACCCCAATTTTCTACAGAATTTTTTCATTGTTACCGGCCGCTGCGAGGTCAGGTTGAAAACGCCTTTAAGATTCTCATTTTCCATTAGAAATTTTATTGCAGCGACTTCGTCTTCAAGACTAATCCACGAAAACCATTGTCTGCCGCTGCCGGGGTGTCCGCCGAGAAAAAAACGAAACGGCTGCATTATCCTTGGAAGGGCCCCACCGTCATTACCCAGCACCACGCCTGTGCGGATGACTACACATCTAACACCTGCCGCCTCGATTTGGCTTGCAATGATTTCGGAATTGCGACATACATCAGCCAGAAATCCCTTACCCGCAGGCGAGCTCTCATCCAACCCTTTGTCGCCACAAGAACCATAATAACCAATAGCTGAGGCATGAATTATTACAGCCGGCTTTTCGTTTACCTGTTTTATTACCGCAAGCACCGCTCTGGCACTATCCAGCCTGCTGTGCAGTATGCCAGCCTTTTTCAATTTGTTCCATCGGCCCGAGGCAACGTTTTCACCGGCCAGATTAATAATAGCGAATGCCCCATCCGCCTGCCGAATCCAGCTTCCGGTCGTTCTTCCATCCCATTCGACAACTTTAGCCCAGTCGCCCACTGATTTGGCGGCTCTATTTGAGTCACGGGACAATGCAATTACTTCATAATCTTTATGAAGCTCTCTGCACAGTGCCTGGCCTATAAAGCCGGTCGCACCTGTTATTACTACTCGCATAGTACACTCATATATACAATTATCGAAAAAATCAAATTGCTTTGACAAAATCCGGCATTAGATTATATTTACAGATGATTTCAATAACAAAAACTTTTTTTAAATTAGGAGGTACAATTTATGAACGAGACCAGCGTTTCAACATGTGGGGGATTAAGGCGATTAGCTATTCCATTAAAGCCTATTCGCCTAATCATTTTGGGGATTCTGGTGATGTGTTTAGTAGCATTGAGTTCCTGTGCTTTGGATAACAATTCATCCTCGTCTCGAAGGGGGAAAATACCTGTTATTTTTGATACGGACATCTGTGATGATATTGACGATACGTGGGCACTGGCTTTGCTTGTTCAATCGCCTGAATTCGATGTTAAATTGATTACGACCGCGGTACGTAACACCCCATCAAAGGCAAAGGTTGTGGCCAAGTTTTTGGAAACCGTCGGCAGGACAGATATACCTGTTGGCATAGGGGTGCAGCATAATAAAGCCGGCCATAGGCAACAAGCATGGATAAAAGATTACGAGCTGTCATCATATCCCGGTACTATCTATGAAGATGGTGTGCAGGCGTTGATTGATACTATAATGAACTCTCCAAAGCCAATAAAAGTAGTTGCCGTTGGTCCTCTGCCTAATATCGCCGCTGCCCTTGAGCGCGAACCACGAATAGCTCAGAAAGCGAAATTTGTCGGAATGCACGGCAGTATTTACCGGGGATACGGCGGTAGCCCAAAACCAAGCGCTGAATATAATGTCAAAGCTTTCGTAAAAGAGTCACAGAAGGTCTTTACAGCACCCTGGAATATGACAATTACCCCTCTGGATACGTGTGGTATAGTCAATCTTAAAGGCCAAAAGTATCAAAAGGTGCTGAAAAGGAACAGCCGTTTAACGAGAGCGTTGATAGAAAACTATCGGGCGTGGTACAAGCAAGGGATACTAAATCAGCACAAGAATTTGAGCCAGGCAGAGGTCAATAAAAGGGTCGAAGAAAAGCTCAATTCAAGCAGTACAACCCTTTTCGATACAGTGGGCATTTATTTAGCTATGTCAACCGAGCTGGTTAAAATGGAAAAGCTGGGAATCAAGGTTACCGACGATGGCTACACAAGAATCGACGAAAACGCAAAGTTGATTAACTGTGCCACTGAATGGAAAGATTTAGGCGCCTTCGAGGATTTCTTGGTCGATAGACTAACGAAATAGATAATTTCCATAGATTTTCAACACCACCAAACTTGTTGGGTGTGCCATTCGGTCCTTTGGCGTTGATTGAAGGGAAGGTGGATTAGTTATGATGCATGTTCAGAACAAAGAAATGTTTAGGAGGGTACTGCTCTGGTTGGTGATGGTTGTTTTTTTAATCCTCGCAGGATGTAAAGACAAATCTGTTGACCACAACAAATCCGTTGACCACTACAATCAGGGAGTTGGCTATTATTACAAAAGCGACCATGACCTGGCCATTTCAGACTTCAACAAGTCCATTGAGATAAAACCAAACCATTCTGGAGCCTATCTCAATCGGGCGGCTGCCTACTCCAAGAAGGGCCAGCACGACTTGGCTATCTCAGACTTCAATAAGTCCATTGAGATAAACCCAAATAATGCCAGAGCCTACAGCGATCGGGGGCTTGCTTACTACCAAAAGGGAGAATATGACAAAGCGTGGGAGGATATACATAAGGCGCAAAGTATGGGTTTGAAAGTTTGAAAGTTCCTCCGGAATTTCTCAAGAACCTTCGTGAGGCTTCGGGAAGAGAGAAATGAATTAAGATAGGCCAATCTTTTTCTCAGAGGATTCGCCGGTTGGCGCGGGTTGCAGGAAAGAGAAGTTAGTTATAATGTGTGTTCAGAACAAAGAGATATTTAAGGGGATACTGCTTGGGTCATCGATGGTTGCTTGTTTATTCCTGACAGGATGTAGAAACAACTCCGTTGACCGCTCCAATCGCGGGGCTATCTCTGACGAGAAAGGGGAATATGACCAGGTCATCTCGGATTACACCAGGGCCATCTCGGATTACACCAGGGCCATCGAGATAAATCCAAAGGACATTAAATCCTACAACAATCGGGGGAATGCCTACAATCGTAAAGGCGAATATGACAGGGCTATCGCAGATTACAACAAGGCCATCGAGATAAACCCAATGTTTGCCGAAGCCTACGGCAATCGGGGGATTGCCTACGATGCAAAAGGTCAGTATGACCTGGCCATCTCAGATTACACCAGGGCCATTGAGATAAATCCAAGGTTTGCTATGGCCTACTACAATCGCGGGGATGCCTATGACAGTAAAGGCGAACCTGACCGGGCCATCTCAGATTACACCAGGGCCATCGAGATAAATCCAAAGGATATTAAATCCTATAACAATCTGGGGAATGTCTATAATCGTAAAGGCGAATACGACCGGGCCATCTCGGATTACAACAAGGCCCTTGAGATAAATCCAAGGTATGATGACGCCTACTACAATCGTGGACTTGCCTACAATCGTAAAGGCGAATATGACCGGGCCATCTCAGATTACACCAGGGCCATTGAGATAAATCCGGATAATGCTGACGCCTACTATAATCGTGGGCTTGTCTATTCTGAGAAAGGCGAATATAACCGGGCCATCTCAGATTACACCAAGGCCATCGAGATAAACCCAAAGGATGTTAAATCCTACAACAAGCGGGGGATTAACTATGGCAAGAAAGGCAAGTACGACCTTGCCATCCTGGATTTCAGCAAGGCTATTGAGATAAATCCAATGTGGGCCAAGGCCTACAACGATAGGGCCGTTGGCTACTGCATTAAGGGAGAATATGACAAAGCGTGGGAGGATGTCCATAAGGTACAGAGTTTGGGGTATCAGGTTTACCCAGGATTTCTAAAGACCCTCCGTGAGGCTTCAGGAAGAGAAAAATGAATTAATGAAGGCCTGATGTGAATAGGCGTTCTAAATGGGAAATTGCGATTTAATCAAAGAACGTTTAGTATAAGGAGCTAAGATGAAGAAAGATGCACCAAAAATAGCTGTAGTCGGCAGTTCCAATATGGACCTCGTAGTGAAATCAAAAAGTATACCGGCAGTAGGCGAGACGATTCTGGGGGGAGATTTCATAATGGTGCCCGGCGGCAAGGGCGCCAACCAGGCGGTGGCGGCCGCCAAATTGGGGGCGGAAGTATACTTCGTAGCTAAATTGGGCAATGATGTATTTGCAGAGCAGTCGCTTGACAACTTTAAGAAAGAAACAGTCAACACAAAGCATGTTATCCAAACCAGTGAAGCTCCTTCAGGAGTGGCTTTGATTATGGTTGACGACGAGGGCAACAACTTGATTGTCGTGGCCCCCGGTGCGAATCAGACGTTACTTCCGGCGGATGTTAAAAGGGCAGAATCAGACATTGCATCGTGCGGTGCAGTGGTAGCCCAGTTGGAGGTTCCGTTGGAGACGATAGAATTTGCGGCCAAAATGGCAAACGACCTAAAGGTGCCTTTTGTTCTGGACCCGGCACCGGCAAGAGAGCTTGGTCAGGAGCTGCTTAGGATGGTGGACGTGCTGACGCCCAATGAGACCGAAGCACAGATTCTTACCGGAATAGAGGTAACAGATGAAGAATCCGCGCGTGCAGCGTCCAAGAATCTGTTGGAACGGGACATAAAGGCCGTTATTCTAACCTTAGGGGGCAAGGGCTTTCTGTTGGCTGATAACGAAGAAGCCAGATATGTTTCAGCCCAGAAGGTGGACGCAGTTGACAGTACGGCGGCAGGTGACGCTTTTACCGGCAGCCTGGCAGTCGGCATAGCTGAGAACAAGGCGCTTTTGGATGCCGCCTTGTTCGCCAATTATGTAGCGGCCTTATCTGTTACCAAGATGGGAGCACAATCCTCGATGCCTACGCTCCAGGAGGTAAAGAGCTTTATGAACAGGTGAGTAGTATTCAAGCTCACATAACATTACAGTTTTCGAGAAAAGGAGATTTCAAAATGGTAGTTATCCAATCTTACCCATTGGCGGTGGTGATGTGTGTTGTCACCATGCTCTGCTGGGGGTCATGGGCTAATACCCAGAAGCTGGCAAGCAAGGAGTGGAAGTTCCAACTGTTTTATTGGGACTACTGTATCGGTGTTGTTCTGCTGTCTTTGATTGCGGCCTTGACTATGGGGAGCATGGGCTCAATCGGCAGGGGATTCCTGGCAGACTTGAAACAGGCGGCCGGCGCAGCTTTGGGGTTTGCCTTTCTGGGAGGCGTGGTGTTCAACCTGGCCAATATCCTCCTGGTAGCCGCTATCGATATCGCCGGTATGTCGGTGGCCTTTCCGATCGGCATCGGCATTGCCCTCGTGGAAGGAGTCATCATCAACTACATCCTAAAACCCCAGGGGAATCCGACTCTGCTGTTTGTCGGTGTCGCCGGTATCGCCATAGCCATTGTTATTGACGCTCTTGCATACAGGAAGTTATCCGGTAAGGAACAGGAGACAACAGCCAAAGGAATTATCATATCAGTCTTTGCCGGTGTATTGATGGGCCTGTTCTACTATTTAGTGCAACGGGGCGTGGCCAGCGACTTTGTGAATCCTGAAGCCGGCAAGATGGGACCGTACGCTGCCGTCTTTATCTTCTCACTGGGCGTTTTTCTCTCCAGTTTTATATGGAATACCATCGTGATGGCCAAGCCTTTCGTCGGTGAGCCGGTTCCTATTGGCGATTACTTCAGCAAAGGCAACCTCCGGCTCCATATAATAGGCATTGCTGGAGGAGTCATCTGGGGCATAGGAATGTCGGTGAACAACGTGGCAGCGGGCACGGCCGGGCCGGCGATTTCCTACGGCCTCGGTCAGGGAGCAACAATGGTAGCTGCGCTCTGGGGCGTCTTTATCTGGAGGGAGTTCAAATCAGCCCCGGCGGGTACGAATAAGCTGCTCGCTCTAATGTTCGTGTTCTATGCAATAAGTTTAGGCTTGATCATTACAGCAAGAATCGTCTGACAATTAGCTCTTGCCGAGATTGGTTTAATTGATGAGAATGCGGCCGAGAATCGGTGATAAGCTCGTTCTTCGGCGTGCTTATCATTGCGGTCTTGGGCACAGGCCTGGCCCAGATTGGGGCGCAGGAATCGACTAAACGGCTTATCACAGGCTGTGTTATTGTGGCGGCTGTTATCCTGGACCACTACCGACACGCCGGTTGGAAGCGTGCGTTTCCGCATCGGATTCACAAGCCTTCTTCGCCGTAGTGCTACGAGGGCTGAAACCCCAAAAACAAGTGCTCGTCTCGGCGAAGGTCAAGCCGTAGCGTGGTAATCCCTGTATTTTAGAATACACCCCCACCATTTTGCTTCGCTCGTACCTGTGGTAACGCGAGTGCTCGGCTGGGCGAAACGTTACGCCGTAGCCCGGCAGGCGCAAAAAACGAGGCGATGGAGGCTTTTTTACTATATTTTGGCGTTTTCTACAATGTATTTGATATCCGGATGATAGTTTAATCCGTTAGAGATAAAATTCTTAACTCTCACGGGTTTTACTTGACAAATTGTCTCAGATATGGATAATGGTAGAATAGGTAATATTAAACTTAAATATATGGAGAGAAAGCCATGCGGGTGCTTGTAAAACAAATCGACGGCAATGCCAAAGAATTGCAGTTCACCGATGGCCCTATTTCCATTGGCAGGGCAGCCAACAACCGAGTTTTTTTGCCTGATAAAGGGGTCTCAAGAGAGCACGCAGTAATCCGCAGCACGGGTGGTGGAAAATGGATTATTGAGGACTTAGGCTCGGCGAACAAAACGTATCTAAACGATAAAGAAGTAATCCAGAAGGCCGAAATCAAACACGGCGATTGTCTTCGTATAACCGATTTTACTCTCGAAATTATTCTCAAAGAGCAAGCCCAGGCTGAGCAGCCAATTCATTCGGAGGATACGCTTCATCTGGAAGCGGCGCTGACAGTCCCCAAGCACGAAACTGTGGTAAGAAGGCCGGATGCCCAGCACGCGCCGGCTATGAGATTGGCAGCCAGGAGGTTAACTGACTTTTCGAAGGCGACGGAAAAAATATTCGAAACTGGCGGCCTCGATGAGCTGTTGTTGACCTTGTTGGATATTACATTAGAGCAGTTTAGCGCATACCATGTCTGGTGTGCTTTGAGAAAGCAGCCAACCGGCCCGATGACCTGCCATGGAGGCAGGAGACGAGACGGCTCGCCGGTCCAGCTAAGCGAATTACAACTCAGTGAAAAAGTCACTCAAGCGGTAGAAAAAGGGCAGTTTTTTGTCATGCCGAGCGTTTCAGCTCAAGTGGAAGCGAAGGGAAGAATACGCTCAGCGATGGTAGCAGCGATTATGCGTCCGACCGGCTGTTTCGGAGTGCTGTATGCTGACAACGCTATGATACACGAGCACTACAGTCTCAGCGATTTAGACTATCTAATGCTCATTGCAATGCACACAGCCGCGATAATGAAAAAGTTCCTGGATTAGTTCATCCTGTTAGAAATTTGTTCTTTTATGGACCCTATTATTTTCCGTTATAGATTTCTAACAGGTGTGAATCAGGCCCATAATCGCTGATTCATTTTTTTCGCTTGATTTTCCATCCCAATTCTGCTATTAGTTAGAAAGACCAGACGATAGTAACACAAAACCCATCGTTGGAGTATTTCATAATGCGATTACGCAGACCTATGATATCAATACCTGTGGTAAGTTTGGCTGGTCCGGTCATTTTTCTGGTGCTTCTTGGAACGTTTCCCCATTCGGCCGGTGGTAGTTCGCCAATTAAAGTCGGGAACGCTGTACCCTGGGAGAGGCAGTACAAAATCAAACCGAACGAGAAGACCCGGTTGACTCCTGCTGATGTGCTCGGCCCGGACGGAATCGTGTACCCTAACTGGACAAAATGTGGGGTGCAGGGCGGGATTCCAAAGGTACAAGCCGTTACATCAATCGAGGACTTCGGCGCTAAAGCAGACGATGACGCCGACGACTCCGAAGCCCTGGCAAAAGCATGTGAATCCGCAGGTAAAATGGGAGGCGGGACGGTACTGCTGGGTGAAGGTACCTACTATCTTGACCGCCCGGTGACGGTACGCCACGACAACGTGGTTATTCGAGGCAAAGGCCCCAAAAAGACCCGTTTAATCTTCCGATATTCGATTCCTGAGAACGGTGTGGTTTTCTACAATCCGCCTTCGGGCAGCCGAATGGGCAGGAGCACACGACTCGAAATGCACTGTAAACCCACCGACTTGATGAAAATGACAATGATGGTCGATGATGTAGTTATTGGCAGGTGGAGCCGAAGTAAACACTCAGGAAACACATTCGCCTTTTCCATATTTGGTCGCGATGCAATCGGCAAAGTTTCGGACGGAAGAGGCGTATTAAAAGGTATCGCAGAATACACAGATGGAGCAAAACGCACGGGAGAAATCCTAATCATCCTTGATTCAGCCTTTGATGACATCAGGCGGGTAGCGGACACGCGAGCGGTAATTACCTTCGCGGGCAAGGGGACGGTCGGCAGAAAGCTGAAGCTGGCCAAAGACGGCAAACGCGGCGATATGATACTGGAGTTAGAAAGCACTGATGGACTTCGGGTCGGCAACTGTATTGTCATCGACGGGCCCGCAACCCAGCGCTGGAAAAAACTCACCAAAAACGCCTGCAAGTGGGGAGCATATCGTCTTTACGAAGTAGTCATCAGCAAAATAAAAAACAACACCATTGCGATCAATCAGCCCCTACGAATTGAGTTTCCTACTATCGATGGCTCTTACGTACAGAAAGTCGTACCAATCCAACGCTGTGGAATTGAATCTCTCTGCATAGAACAGACAGAAAACCTTTGGATTAGCAGCATGGTCTTTTATCACGGCTGGAATTGCTGGGCAAGAGATGTAACTGTGAAAAAGTGTGGCCGCTTTCCCGTGTATGGCTCAATGGCCAAATGGTGCGAAATCCGTGACTGTGTGTTCGATGACGCCTGGTTTAAGGGAGGCGGCGGTACGGCTTACACCGGCTGGGACCGATGCTGGGATTGCCTTATGGAAAATGTCGAGACGTTCAAGATGCGACATGCGCCCCTTTTCCAGTGGGCTGCCAGTGGCTGTGTGATTCGCAAAAGCGTCTTTCACGAGAGCGACGGCCAATGGCATGCGGGCTGGACGAATGAAAACCTCATTGAACAGTGTGTCATCGAATCTGTCCGCGGCCATGGGGGGTACGGGTACGGAATGTGGGCGTCACCGCCGCAAGACACGGCACATGGCCCGAATGGTCCGCGGAACGTAGTATATAACTGCGACGTCAACTCCCCGAAAACAGGTCTCTGGATGGGTGGTATGAACGAAAACTGGCTGATTCTATACAGCCGTTTCATCGTGGACAACGGCCCGGGCGTATCCGCCAAGACCGCAAGCTTCGACCATATTGTTAAGGACAATGTCTTCGTTCTCAAGGATGGCAAATCCCCGATGATTTTCCTCGCTACGTCCGACTGTATAGGAGCCGAGATAATTGGGAACAGATTATACGGCGGCAATGGCCGTTTCGCGGCCGGCGCGGGCAAGCCGGTCGTGGTTAAAAACAACAAAGTCTTTCCACTCGGCGACGCCCCAAGACCAATCCCAAAGGTGCCGTCAATTTACGAATGGCAGCAAAAGCAGTAAAATAATTGTATCCTTCAAACTAATTTGATAATGATTTCTGCAAAATGGAGATTATGCCTAACCTCCATTTTGCAAAAGCCTTAATTGGATATGAAAGAGGAGTTTCATCATGGACAAAAATTTAAGCCGTCGTGATTTCTTAGGATTGATGGGTGGTGGTATTGCAGCGATGATGCTGCCCGGCTCAACAGGTTGGTGTAGTATAGTTAAGAAGCCGAATTTTATCCTCATTTTCGCCGACGATTTGGGCTATGGAGACATCGGCGGTTTCGGTCTGAAAGAATCGCCTTTTGAGACGCCTAATCTCAACCGTATGGCCGCCGAGGGCGCCAAGCTGACCAGCTTCTATGTGCCCACACCTTATTGTGCCCCATCGCGGGCAACGATTCTAACCGGTCGGTATCCCTTCCGAAATGGTGTCGTCTTTAACCCTGCGCCCGACTCCGGCATCAACAGTGTCGGCCTGCCCAACTCCGAGATTACCATTGCCGAAGCGCTCAAGGAGGTCGGCTATGCCAGCATCTGCATCGGCAAGTGGCACTTAGGCCATACGTTCCGATACCTGCCCCGCCGACAGGGCTTCGATGAGTACTACGGAATCCTGTACTCAAACGATATGCGTCCGGTGCAGCTCGTCGAAAACGAAAAAGTCGTCGAGTATCCTGTCATACAGGCAACGCTGACCAAGCGCTACACACAGCGTGCGCTCGATTTCATCGAGCGCAGCTTCAGGCGCAATCGTCCCTTTTTCCTCTACCTGCCCCACGCAATGCCGCACAAACCGCTTGCAGCCTCCGAGGATTTCTACACGCCGGATACGCCCGAAGACCTCTATGCCGATGTCATTCGTGAACTGGATTGGTCGGTAGGTAAGATACTTGAAAAGCTCAAACAATTAGGGCTTGATGACAACACGTTCGTAATTTTTAGCTCGGACAACGGTCCGTGGTACGGCGGCAGCACAGGCGGGCTTCGTGGTATGAAAAGTCGCACATGGGACGGCGGTCTTCGTGTGCCAATGATTGCCCGTTGGCCGGGAAAGATTCCCGCCGGGATAGTCAACGATTCACCCGCTGGTTCTATCGACGTGTTTCCCACTATTCTCAAAGCCGCGGGCGTCGATGTACCGAGAGACCGTGTTATTGACGGTAAAGACATCTGGCCACTACTGACCCGTGCTGGGGCCAAGAGTCCCCACGATGTGCTGTTCGGGATGCAGGGCCCGAATCTTGCAACTATCCGCAGCGGCAAATGGAAACTTCACGTCCGCTCGCCGGGGAGTGTACCGAAGCTCATCGATAACTGGGTGGACCCGCGGGGGCCGGACGGCGTAACTATTATCGCTCCATACGAACAGTCGCAGCCCATCGCTTATCCGGGCGTGATTGGTGGTGACAGGGCGAAAAATATAATGCTGTTCGACCTCGAAACCGACCCCGCTGAGCAGCATGATGTAAGCAAAAAGTTCCCTGAAGTTGTCACGCGCCTCAAAACCATCTATGAGAAAACCCTCGCTCAGGTGCCTGATTTCGAACGGCCGCAGCGGTTCAAACAGCTCCGACGTATAAAAGGAGGCGACCTTAACTACGGCAACTAATTAGTATCTGTTGCGGAAAACGAAAATCGACGATGTCACCCCTGCGAAAGCAGGGGTCCAGAGCGAAAAACTGGATTCCCGCTTTCGCGGGAATGACAAATACTGTTTCCGCAACAGGAACTAATTCAATTTGTTTTAACTGTTTGCAGGATAGCCATATACGAATATGAAAATTAAGAAGTCTTTATTTTTGTTTCTGCTGGTTTTTCTTGTTTCAGGTTGGATAACAGATGTTTCATACCCTGCTGATTCTGCTGTGCTTAAGCAATCCGATGAGCCTCCCATCATACCTATCGGACTGGATGCCTACCGCATGTGGGACCGATTGGCCTACCATCGCATTGGTGTCCGGGCCTATATGCGCAGCACGTATGACCGCCAGGGAAACAACCGAACCGCAGACGCCAGCCATTTTCTCTATCAGGAATCCGACGAGTATAACGTTACGCTTGATGTGAAAGGCCCCGGTGTTCTCTACTTCAAGCGCACAAATCACTGGCACGGCAGCCCGTGGCATTATGAGGTGGACGGCGAGGATTTTATAGTCAAAGAAACCGCTACCGCCGAGCCGGTAAACGCCAAGAAAAAGCTCAAGAATACCACCTATATTCCCGAAGAGCTGTTTCCGAATCCGCTTACCTGGACCTGGTCAATCACCAAAGGCGCTGACCTGATGTGGGTACCGCTACCGTTTGAAGATACCTTCCGCATCGCCTACAGCCGTACCTTTTATGGCACAGGCTATTATATTTACCACACTTTCTGCCCGGGAATAAAACACCTCTGGCGCCCCCTCAAATCGTGGGACAAAACGCCTCCGGAACCCGACGTTCTGGATTTGCTCAGCCGGGCTGGAGCCGACATAGCGCCAAAAGGCAAGGGCGTGAAAACCTACACAGGCAAATTGCAGATGAGACCTTATCAATGTACCACTATCGCAGAATTGGACCAGGCCCCTTCCACCATTCGTGCATTAAAGCTCACCATACCGCGGGATGATGCTTATGAGTTTGGTAAGTGCCGTCTTCGAATTACCTGGGACCACCGCTGGCATTCTTCAATCGATGTCCCTGTCGCCCTTTTTTTCGGCGCCGGCCACCTTTACAACAATGACAATCGCGAGTACTTAGTTAGAGGCTTTCCCTTAGTCATCCGCTATGATAACGAAAATGTTTACCTGTCCTGCTACTGGCCAATGCCTTTTTTCCGGCATGCGAAAATCGAAGTTCAGGAACGGCAGGGACTTGCCTTCAATAATATCGAGTGGGAAATTCGCACCGTGGCCTTCACCGACCCTATTAATCACGTGGGTTATTTCCACGCAACCTATAGTGACCATCCCGAGCCGAAGCTGGGCCAGGATGTTATTTTCCTGGATACCTCCAGTGTTGAAGGCGGCGGCCTCTGGAGCGGCAACTTTGTAGGCATGAGCTGGGTCTTCACGCGCAATGGCTATCTGCCCACTTTAGAGGGTGACCCACGTTTCTTTTTTGACCAGAGCAGGACACCTCAGGCCTGGGGCACGGGGACCGAAGAATGGGGCGGCGGCGGTGATTACTGGGGCGGACGCAATATGACTTTGCCGTTTGCCGGCCATCCGGTGGGGACCAGCAAAAAAACTGCCAAAAATAAAAATGACCTGGTCAACTCCGCCTATCGCTTTCTGATTGCAGACATTTTCCCATTCGGCAACCGCGCCGTCATTGGCCTGGAGCATGGGGGTACCAATAGCTCTACAGAACATTATTCCGGCGTGGTGTATTGGTACGGGATTGATTCTCCGAGCCTGGTACTTACCGACCACTTCCATACCTGTGATGAGAAGATCGAAATCCCTGAGCATGAATATAAGTCCCCCACCGCAGGCGAGCCTTATGCTCTGGTCTCACGGTACGAATGGGGCCCGGACCATCGCGGTGCACGGATGCACTTTCCCGCAGAGCAGGATTATGTGCGAATTATGAAGGGAACCTCGCAATTTAAGATGCGTCTGGACCCTAACAATATAGGTGTGATGTTGCGCCGCAAGTTTGACTATCTTTATCCCAATCAGTGTGCCAAGGTGTGGGTCAGGCCGGATAAAACGGACGGCAAATGGCAGTATGTCGGCCAGTGGTACACCGCCGGCAGCAATACCTGCGTTTATAGCTATCCACGTTCTGAGGGGGAACTCGGCAAGACGCAACACACTATCATCACCGGCAATCGCCGCTGGCGCGAAGAGGAGTTTCTCATTCCACGTAACCTTACCGAAGGTCTCAAACGTCTGGAAATTAAAATCCAGCACGTGCCCAATAACAGAGAGCTCTTCCCCGGCCATCCCTTCCCCGCCGAATCAGCCTGGAGTGAATCGCGATACTGGGCATATTGTTACAAGATGCCAAATGTAAAGCTGACTAAGAGACGTTAGCCTGGGACCACATTGCGTTTTATTGGGGCCTTTCTCACATCCCGGAAACATGGTAGCTCATAGGCTCGATCTTCTTGCCGTTGGGCAAGGGATAGAGTTTGCTGCCAAAGTTGACTGTAACGGTGATACCGTTCGCAAACTTCGTTTGCTGAATGTTTCTGTCGGCTGTGAGAAAACTATGGTCGGTCATCTCAGCATAACCGACAGCGCGAGCGACGGGACATACATCCTTATAGCTTTGAACAAAGCGGTCTTTGTTTTGGTTGAATACCTGGCGGGTGAACATGAACATCGGCGGCGTGCCGTAGAGGATATTGAAAAGGTCCCGCTTGTCCCATATCGCAGGCAGTTTATTATTGTAGTCGCCCCAGTACCATTGTGCCACGACGCAGTCGTGATAAACGAGCTCCCAGAGCGGCAACCGGTATTTATGTCCTACCTGAAACTTGGCTACGCGCTCGGGGACTTCATCCCAGATTTCTCTCATATTTCGCCCTGCTTCGGGGACTCGATACGGGCCGAGACTTAACATACCTTCGAAGTAGTGAACATACGGCACAGCCGCATCATGCCCTGTCTCACTGCCGGTTACCAGTTTCATATCTTCGCAAATAACTCGCAGAAGCTCCATCTTCCAGTGCCGGCTGTCGCCGCGGGTCATCGGATGGTCGGGATGATAGCATTCACGCCACGGCGAGGCCGTCGTTGTGTCGATGAAACGACAGCGGTAAGGATGGGTCTTTAATTCGGCGGGGACGCGCTGCCGGGCGTACTTTGGCGCCTGCCTGTCACACAACACACCGCACGGATACATTTGGCCGTCCCTTCCCCTTACGCGCCAGCCCTTGCGGAAGTTGCCGTTCTTATCTAACATAATGTCCTTCGGCCAGCCGGCCTGGGTCCAGTCGGGGTGTACCCGGCGAAGCTGTTGTTCCACAACCTGTGGGTCCATCAGGTCCTGGTAAATATCGTAGCGACTCGTGAGAATGCCGCCCATCTCGTTCATTGATTTGATAACATCCGGCTGCTCACGATGGCTCCACAGGATTCGCTCGATGCCGAGAGATTTCATCTCGCGA
The DNA here is from genome assembly GCA_964417935.1 of uncultured Pirellulales bacterium. Lineage (GTDB taxonomy): Bacteria > Planctomycetota > Phycisphaerae > Sedimentisphaerales > Anaerobacaceae > NIOZ-UU13. The sequence goes on along the minus strand of CAYQKF010000052.1, from coordinate 10,150 downwards.
ACGATGGCAAGAGCATTCTTTTCCCAGCACCAGATGTTCACCGCCCCGATAAGCAAATCCACGTCCTGATTCTCTTCGCGTTTCTGCTCCAACGTTTTCAATAAGCCTGCCTTTTGAGCGTAGGAGCGATACCGCTTACAAATGGCAACGTGCCCGCCTTTATCGAAGAAAACATAGCGAAGCCGACGGGTATAGCCGAAGCGTCCTTTTTGTGAGTCCCACTCAGGCGCGATGCAGAGCTTTTCATCTGTTCGCTGAATACGGATGGATGCATCGTCGGGCGTTTCAATGATGGCCATATATCCCTGCCGGCCGTCTGTCACGCCCCAGAAAGGCATACAAATACCGTGTCCGCCGTAGGCGACAAGTCTCCTGGGACTAATCGTCTCGTCTTCGACGGGGTAGGAAATTCCTTCATTCATAGGCACCACAAGATACGTGCCGGGCTTCGTTACAAAAGGATGCGGAAACCGTAGAGGCTGTCCGAGGTCGCCCCGGCTCCAAAGCGTGATGGTGAGCTCAGGACAGTCCGGCTCCAGTCGAAGAACCGTTTGGACATCCATTCCAGACGGCGCGTCAAGCAAAGTCATCTCGATACCGTCCCCGACTTTTGCGCTGCGGAGTATAGCGCCTTCGGCTAAGGACCGTTGTCGCCAGCTCCGCCCTGTACGCTTGTCGGTTATAGACAGGGTTGCATCGGCGGTATTAAGCGTGAGCGAGATTGCAGCGTTGCTGATAGAGAGCCTCTCCGTCATATCTTTGGCACGCATTTCCATTACGTTTCCCTCTTTCACCAGCGAGAAATCATCCAGCCAGACCGTAGCGGGCCGATACCCGATTAGGCGGGGATGAATTGTAACAACGTTCCAAGGAATCACAAACCTGGAACGGAGGAGATGCCAGTCACGAGGGCCCGCTGCAGTGCGTCCGCCGAAAGTCCACTCAATGGCCTTGCCTTTTTCGTCGTAAGTTATCACGCCAATAGTGGTGCTGCCCGTTCCCTTGATCTTCACCCATCCTTGAAGTGTGAAGAGGTCGCCGGGCTTGACGTCAAGGCGCTTCTCAGAACTGAAACTCCAATCATCCGCACCCCGGTGCTCGATACGGGCGGAATAATTTCCACTGTGGGAAACTTCCTTGTCCAAAGTAACTTCTCCGCAGCCGGTTTCTCTCGTCCACAATCCCATCCAGCCTGAGGCTCGGCCTTGCCTGGTCTCTTCAAACCCTCCGTTAGTCACGAGCTTGGCCGATGTCCCCTCACAGCAACAGCATAACAACAACGCAAAGAACAACAGGATTGTTTTTTGGCAAGTGCTCATCGTTCAAGGTCCTTTCTTTTCGCGCATAAAATTCCTTGCTTCTTCTGCCTTCACCCCCTGTCATTCTGAGCGGAACGCAGTTTAGCGAAGAATCTCTAATCCTTTTCTAAGGCCAGATGCTTCGTTTCACTCAGCATGACAGGGTAAGTAAAATAATTATGTAGGGTGGGCTTTAGCCCACCGAACCAACTCAAAACTACCACTGCAACAGGTCTTTCCGCGAACGGCGAAGCTCATTTCGCTTTTTTGCTTTTTCGATTAGCTCTGTTATAGAAACGGCAGCTCCGCCTTTTGCTTTGGATTCATCGGCAGCGGACATAAAGGCGAAGAGCTCAATGGTCTCTTCCGGCGGCACAGGTACGTTGCCGGTCCTGAAGAATTTAATGATTTCGTCCACTAAAGGCTCATAGCCGCCGTATCTGCCGCTTTGGACTATGCCCTTTGTGCCAAAAACCATTGCACCATAACCACTCTTGCCCGTCCGGATACCCCTGTAAGTGCCGATTCGTCCGCCTTTCCAGAGCCCGGTGACAAACTCATAATCCTTGGTTTGCACCCGAGTGACACTTTCACAGCCGGTGCCCATAATAGTAAAGAGAATCTCGACACCGTGGACGCCGTACCAGTAGAGGTCGGGGTGATGCTCTTCGAGACTGCACGGGCTGAAGGCATCGCATCCAAGCACCTCGCCGACCTTCTCATTATTTCTCATGCCGATAATATCCGGACTAAAACGCAGCGAAGAGCTCGACCAGCACGGTACATTATTTTCTTTAGCGAGCCGAAATATCTCAATCACATCTGCCAGATTGCCTGCCATAGGTTTGTCTATAAAGACGGGTTTCTTCGCTGCAATTACAGGCCTTACCTGCTCTAAGTGAGGTCGGCCATCGACGCTTTCCAGCAGAACCCCGTCAACCTTCTGGCAAAGCTCTTCGATTGTATCAACAATTTCTACTCCGAACTTGTCACGAAGCTGATTTGTGAAGTTCTCAACTCGATTGGCGGAAGAAGGAATGTCCGGCGAACCACCGGCATAGCCGACAACTACCTTGCAGCCGTAGTTCTTGGCGGGGTCGTTTATGACCCTGGTAAAGGCGACAACATGCGAGGTGTCAAGGCCTATCATACCAAGGCGAAAAACCTTTTCCTCGGCTTCGGCCTCAAAAGGTAATGTTAGAAGCATAACCACAATAACTGTCAGCAAAATAGTCCTGTTCATAATTAGTTCTCCATCTTAAATTTAGTTTAATTGTTCGATGTTCATTCTCTGCAACTCACGCCTTTTGGTCGTATTGAGGAATCTTAATCAACTCGCCTTTTCGCAGTGCCGATTGATGCGCTACAATGCCCGGCACCGTATATGCTAAGGACTCATACACATCTATCGCCGGTCGGCGGTTATGAATAAGGGCATCAACAAATTCGTGCGTGAGGAAGGTGTGCGAGCCTTCGTGGCCGCTGTTATGCCGCAATGGATCAGGCAGCATGTCAGTCTTCCACCATTGCGGCTGCTTGTAGTGCTCGAAGTTCGGCGCTTCTCGAACAAACCCGGCATCGTCCTTCTCCATCTGCTTGCCGGCACGAATAATAACCGGGCCGATGCCGTTGGGATGCGCCGTATAGAAACTCATCTTGTCGCCTATCCACTGTGCCCGCTCACAGCCGCGGTGTGCGCCCTTCCACCAGATATTAACGCGGAACGCGTTGCCGCGGTTGGTCCTGAACATCGCCGAGGAGTTCCAGAATGGATTGTCGTACACGTTGTTCTTGAGGATAGGATCATCGTCACCCCAGCCGTGACATACAGCTTCCGTTAATCTTTCACCGGTGACGCCGACCAGTTGAGAAGTACAGTGCGTCGGATAGTGCATCGGCGCTACACCATAGCGCCAGGTTTGCTTGCCGTTACGGAAGTAGAGCGATTCCAGGCCGGGATGCTGATACTCGGCTTCGCAGTAATACAAGGCGCCGAACTTGCCCTGCCGGTAAAACTTACGGGCGGAAATTGTGGACTGCTGATAATAGCCGGTCTCAGCCATCATATAAGTCAGGCCGTATTTTTTTACGGTATCCAGCAGCAGCTCGGCCTGCTCAATCGTGGCCCAGGCGGCGGGCACGGCTGAAATCACGTGCTTGCCGTTTTTCATCGCCTCAATGGTGTGCCGGACGTGAAGCGGTCCGTCGGTGAATATAGCTACCGCATCGATATCTTTAGCGAGCACCAATTCCTCAAGGCAGTTATAGGCCTTTTGGCAATTACAAACCTTCATTAATCGCTTGCGCCGGTCCTCTCGCAGGTCACTTACAGCCTGAACGATACAGTCCGGATGCTCGTGCCACTGAAAGGAGGTTCCAAAACCTCCCCCAACGACACCTATGCGAATTTTTTTTGGGGCCGTATTGACAGCCAGCGCAGCCTGAGAAACCAACATTGTCCCGGCCAAAGCATAACCACCCTGCTTAATAAAATCACGCCGTGAACAATCCGCCCGTAATTTAGAGCAGTTGCTTTCGGATGGTTTGCCATTTTTAGCCATATAATACTCCTTCCTGCCAAATTGTAACAGCAGAAGAACTTAGTGCCGTTTCTAATAAACTTGTATACTTTTTAGAAACAGCTTTAATTATTGGTGATTACTACTCACCACTCACCATTTACCACTCACTATCTTTTTTTAGTTAAGTTCCTTTATGTAAATATTGGCAAATTGGATATGGTCGCCATGATGCTGCAGGGCGATTGGGCCGCGTTCGGGTAACCCCGGCAGGTGGGCCTCGCGGATTACCGTCTTTCCATTTAATACAACGGTAACCTTATCATCAATGGCGGTAATCTCGAAGCGGTTCCATTGCCCAACCGGGTTATCCGCATTGAGGATAGGCGTTGCGCCCCTTCGCACTTCCGGCGGCATATTCCTGTCCCTGCGGTATGCCCATATTTCACCCGAGCCGACCGGCCAGTTCCAGATATTGAACTGGCTCTTTGAGACGCCACGAAGATAAACACCGCTGTCACCGGCATCCATCACAGGGACGGTTAATTCTTTGCCGTTCGCATCGGTGGCCTCTGAGCCGTCCGGCAAAATCACAGGGACATTATCAACCTTGGGTTTGTCCGGCAGACGCCAGTCAACGATAAGAACAAAGTTTCCAAATTCCTCTTCTGTCCAGAGGTTTCTGTCATCTCCGGATGCCTCGCTTTTGCCGTCGTAATCCAAAGTCCAGTCCTTGGCGGTCCAATGTCCCTTATTGCCGGGGACCTGCTTGAAACCGCGAAGGTCAAGGCCGTTGTACAGTGAACGGAAGCCCCTGTCCTTCTGTGTAACTACATCGGAAGGTGGATTGGAGCCGGGCAGCTCGCAAATACGGATATTACGAAAATGAACCAGGCCGCCTTCGGATTCGAGGCAGATATATCCTTTACGCGGATTAGCGTGGAAGGCGCGAGTCACTATCTTGCCGTTGACAGCTAAGGTAACCGTGCCGTCACGACTCTCGAGGCGATAATGGTTCCACTGGCCGGCGGGATTGCATCGTAGCTCGGCAGGCAAAGAGCGCATCCAGCCGTTTTGATGGAGTTTGTCCGGCGTCATAGTGGCGCCGTGAATGGCAAATACATCACCATGACTGGTGTAATTTTCAGTATTGCGGCCATCCAATATCTGCACTTCAATGGCGCGAGTGAACGGCTGTCCCACAGCGGTCAAGGCGTCGGAGTGGATGAATAAGCCGGCGTTGCCGCCTTTTTTCATGTGGCGCCACTCTAATTCCAATATGTAATTTTCATATTGTCTCTCGGTTCGCATCACACCGGTCGGGACTCCGCTGCAGATAATCATCCCATCCCGTACTGTCCAGGTTTCCGGCGCGCAATTGACGTTTACCCAGCCTTCAAGGTTCCTGCCGTTGAACAGGGACACAAATTTATCCTCAGCTCCATCAAGCTCCTTAATCATCATATTTCGCAGAGTTATTGTGCCGTTAAGGTTTTGAAATCCTATATGTCCCTTGAGCGGCCGATTTGCCAGGGGTGGGCCTTTTTGCTGGCGGGCTTTGATTTCGCGGGAAAGGTCCGCGTCGATGACCTTTTGGCCGTTGAGCATAATCTGTACCTGGCTGCCGCGGGCGGTAATTTCCCATGAGTTCCACTGGCCGACGGGCTTAGTGGCGTCTTTAGCGGCTATTTCATCATAAATCGAGCCGGTTCGCTGCTGGGGCTGGGAACCACCGTGATAATAGACCTCGTGGTCAACAACCTGAATCTCCATCCCCCTGTAGGCCGGGTCGCCCTCGGGTGGGAACCGCAGTCCTATACCGCCGTTGCTACCCTTGCTTATCTTAGAGTCAAAGTTCAGTACGAAGTTGCCGTACTGTTTGGGAGAGATGAGCCAGGTCCGTTTATTCAGGCCGTAGAGAATGCCGTCTTCTATCCTCCAGGGTGTCCCCTTGACCTTCTGCGATGTGCTCACGTCAGACCAGTCACTGACCTTCCAGCCGGCCAGACCGTCGCGGCCAAATAAAGGCGCGAATCCATCGTCAGCCGCTTGTAAAGCTGTCGTGCTGCTTATGAGCAGGACATATCCCACGACGCCAATCAGAAAGAAAAAATGTGAACGTTTCATTGTAAAAGCCTCCTTAAAATAGATTGTTAATTCTTTTTCTAAATTGGGTTCTGCAAACCCGTCCTATTTTAATTTTACTGGTCGGTTATAAGGTCCCCAAAGGGCGCAAGCAACTCATATTTATTCTGCCAGGTTGTGTACATAATTCCACACGCTTTTGGGGTTCGCTCCAGGGCCTCAAGCCATCCTCTGGGGTTGTCAAGGGTATCGCCATCGTAATAAGCTCCTGCCAGAGTTTTGAAACCTAAAGAAGAAAAGAATTTAAGACTCTCAATGCGCTTCCTGTAATACCAGCAGACAATAATAAGGTCCTTGGGTACGTAGTTCCAGGAATTAGTGAAATCGCCGTCAACGAGATAGTAGTTGTCGTGAGCGTTATGGTTTGGGTCGAGCATATCGGACCATATAAGAACCTCGGCATCCGGGTTCACCTCGCGGATTATCGCGACCTGTTTCGTTACGCAATCGCCGAGTATCTGAGCCATCGTCATTTTGCGTTTTTTGCAGGCCTGGCATGCTCCTCCCGCCCTTATCTCGTCCATGCTCAGCAGATACTTGGCCGGCGCGAGGTACTCGTGTATGAGCCTGGCCTGGTTTTTCCAAATTTCATAGACTTTCGGTTCCGACATGCAGGCAGTAACCTGGCCTCTGTTTATGGCCATCCCGTGGTAGTAGTTGACTCTAAAACGCTCGCCATTCTTAATCCTGCTGCCTAAAAGTATCTTTATAGCCGGTGGGTCATGATCGAATTTGAAGTTCAGTCTCGGGTCTGTTATCGCAGCGTAATCCTTACCTTCCTCATAGATTATTCCTGTCTTTTCGCTTCTAACCGTTACGGGCGTCCCGGGCCGTCTCAGGACATTAAGAAGCCCTACTTCCTCGACCTGGATGTCATCAACCCAGAAACGGCCTGATTTGCCTCCCCAAACGCCCACATAAATTCTGGCTTTGTCACAGTCGAGACTGTTGAAACCCATAACGACCTTCCGCCAGTTAGTGGTTGATGGGACGGCTGGGTCCCAGGGAGCGAGGTTACGTCCATCGGGACTTAAGATAGATATACGGAAGGAGCCATAAGGCTCAAGCTGCTCGGTCTTGACCCAGCAGCTCAATCTATAACAACGGCGAGGATGGACTTTGAGCTCCTGCATAACCCTCGCGTGTCCGTGCTCGTAATTACCGAAGTTCTCGAATCTCAGGGATGCTTCTCCGCTTTTGAAAATCCTTCTGTCCCTAAACGAGACCTCGCCGGGTCTATCGTGGAATCTGTATCCTGTAAAGCGGTTTCCATCATATTGCTCGAAGCTGGTATTTGCAATCTTTACGGCAGGCTCGGCAAGCAGATAAGCCTGGCCGTTTTCCACAACAAACAGAGCATCTTTGACAGGAATTCCAGCCGCCAGGTTCCTGTCCTTAGAAAGGATAGAGCCTCCGTATCCGACAGAAAATATGTTCGGGATTATCTCGATGTTGTACTGCCTGCAGATTTGCTTTACCTGCTCAAGCCTTAAGAAATAATCCTGGGGCTGGCGGTCGAGCCTGTCAAGCCCTGCTGCAAGAACCATACCATTTAGACCGTGCCCAGAGGCAGTTTTGACTATGCTATTTATATCCACTACATCGCTGTCGCCGCGCAGCGACCTTGAGACATAGACCCAGCGATACGGATAATCTTTGGCTTGACATAGTGAGCTTAGCAAGCTTAGGAACAAGGTGAGTATTAAACATTTCATTACTTTCGCCATTTGACTCCTCTTATGTAGGGGCCCGATGTGGTTGCCCTGGGCAGGCACATAGGCCCGCCCCTACTCATATAATACTCGAATCGCTTGGCCAATGCCAGCACATTTTGCCAGTCCTTTTTCGTGTCGGAATCCACCGCCAAGATGAGTGCAAAGGTGGTTTACCGAGTGTGCAGTGCTGTTGTAAGCTCCTTTTTTAAAAGCGAGCTATCCTGTACAGGCTTTGGCAATCGTTCCTTTTCGGGTGGCTGTTAGTTAATCAGCTCATCAGCTCCGATGTCGGGTTTTGCGCCGCGGGATTCACGGTCGATATCATTGCTTACATCGAGCAGCGGTTCGGCCTTGTTGACGGCCTCGGCGGCACGGGTCGTCAGGTGCAGGTTTCCCTGCGACGGGTCGGCAAGAACGTCTGTGAGGTCTTTGGCGAGGTTGTTAAGAAACTTGATTTTACTTTCCGACTCGTTCCTGATTGTTGGACCGCTGAGCAGGTTATTGGCGACAAGCAAGCCGTCATTGTCAAAGACAAGACGAATCAGCCTGCCCAGCCGGCTATCCGGTTCGTGGATACTATTGTTAAGAATTTTGCAGTCTTTCGTATAGACGGTTACTATCCCGCCTTCCGTAGCTCTGGTGATAAAATTGTTCCTGGCTATACACCGCACACAGTGGTCACGGATATCCTTGGGCCGGTGGGGATTGCCAAGGCAGATGCCCGCGTCACAATCTATAATAATGTTGCGTTCAACTACGCAATTCTGCGAGTCGTGCCAGAGAAAGACCGCCCCCCGCGCCTCGCGGGTCCTGCCGTTTATACCTATAAAGACGTTATCGCTTATAGTCCAGCCTTTGGCGTACATCACGTCAATCCCGCCGATATAGTTTCCATTGAACGTTTCGGTCGTGTCCCTTTCATCGTCGGAGAACCGCTTCGGCCGGTCGTTATAGAAAAGGCAGTATTGTATCCGGCAATTCCTCGGCCGAATCGTCTCGCGGTTCTTTTCCGGCACCTTGACTCCCTTGACGCCCCGCTGCCAGATGTTATGGATAATGCAATTGTATATGGTCAGGTTATGAACTCCGGTTTGGGAGTTGATTTTGAAGCCGTTCCACTTGATATTCTGTATCATCAAATCAGCAATCGTCACACCTGAGCATCCGGTGATCCAGACCAGCTCTCCGTCTCGACTCTTGGCGCCATCGATGACCACGCTCCGGCGATGCCCGGATGCTCCTCGCAGCGATACGTTGTCGGTCTTAATCTCGATAAAATGAGGCAGCATATAATGACCGTCCGCGAGCAAAATGGTCCCACCCGGTCTTATCTGCTCGAGGGCCAAGATTAGCTCCTGCACGTTCGAGACTTCTATCGTCTGTCCCTGGGGCATTGGAAGGACGGGGGCCTTGGGGAACCAGGACTGACTGGGCGGATTGATTAGTCCGCTTTGAGCCGGCGATGTAAGCGAAATACTCAGTAAAACAATCAATATAGTCTGCTTAAGTTTTTTCATAATTTGTCCCGACACATCGGGATTGGTTCCCCTTTTCGACCCGGCAATGCTGGCTTTTGGTCGATACCCGCCGCTGGCGGGTCAATTAAGGTGTGCGACTCGACTGAGCTCGCCGAAGTCCGCTGCGCCCCCGTCTTGGCTTGGCCGAGCCAAGACGGGCAGGAACTCGTATAATACTCGAATCGCTTGGCCAATGCCAGCACACTTTGCCAGTCTCTTTCGTGCGGGGGTGTCCATCAGGTTTGTAGGTAGATTTTTCATGCTGCCAGCGGCTTTTGTGACCATAGCCCATTCCATCTTTTATTCAGCCAAGTTATCCGTAATGCTAATGTTGCGGACGAGCCGGCTCCGCAGTCCGGGCAGTGATAGTATGCCCGTTTAATTTTTATCTACCCGAAAAGAGAGTGTATGTCCCTGGGACGATGTTGCACAAGCTTCATTGAATTGTCACATTTACACGGTATAGAACTGCCCTGCTTTCGAGACTTCCAACCCCAATATAACTTGAAACCTTTGAGATGCCAGCCTATCAAGGTTTCAGGTTTGATGATAATCAGTGACGATTTCCAATTGCTACAGGATTTTGATAGCCAGACAAGTATGATTCGATCAATATTCTTCAACAACCGGGTTAGCCAATTAACGATCCAGGTAGTTCGGCAACTTGCAGGACATTCTGACATCTCTACAACAAGAAAATACTACTTGACTGTGCGGTCTGAAGATATGGTTTCTGCAAACCAAGGTATTGAACGGTATTTTTGCCAAAGTGAAAGCCGATTAACACAAATTTGACACAAATTGCTCGTTTTGCTCGTTTTGTGTGCTTTAGGAGTTGACAAGATGCGTAGTAACTTTTTAAATTACAAGCAGTTAAAAAACGAAGCGCTCGTAGCTCAGTAGGATAGAGCATCGGTTTCCTAAACCGAAGGTCAGAGGTTCGAGTCCTCTCGGGC
>CAYQKF010000051.1:0-35104 GCA_964417935.1 uncultured Pirellulales bacterium | reverse complement strand
TATTATAATCACATGGATACTGCCGACTATAATAGGAACGATAAGCGAGAGCGGTGCATTACTGCCCTGGCCGACAAGAATGCTATTAGGAATTAGCGGATTTACGAAAGCTTTACTTACAAAGGTCTATGGATGGATTATTCTCGCTCTGATTGGGGCAGGGCTGTACTACCTGATAAGGTGGACGAGAACTGAGGGCAAAATCAAGTGGGATACTTTTAAGCTGAGAATACCCGTGTTAGGTTCGGTTTTGCGGACGATAGCGGTGGGCAGGTTTGCAAGGACGTTAGGCGCACTAACCAAAGGAGGCGTTATCATTTTGGAGGCCCTTAGTGTTGTTCGTGATACGCTCGGTAATGAATTGTTGGGCAGAGAAATCGATGTCGTTGCTGAAAAGGTCAAGCGTGGTGAGTCACTGGCTGAGCCGTTGAGTGAGTCGGGACACTTTCCGCCTCTGCTGGTGCAAATTGTCTCGATAGGTGAGCAGACAGGCAAGCTTGATGAATTGCTTCTCAATGCCGCTGATACCTTCGATAGTGAGGCGGACTCGGCGGTAAACAGATTTATGGCGATTTTCCCGGCGTTGTTGATATTGCTATTAGCTTTGGTGATAGGTTTTATTATAGCGGCAACCCTGCTGCCAATAGTTGTAATGACTGTTGGTGGAGGTGTGCTTTGACGGTAATTAGTGGTAGTGATTCGACATTCTCAACTCGAACCACGATTTGCGAAATATGATTCATAGTTTTAGGAAAGGTAGTCAAATGGAGCGGAAGAAGCAGAAAAGAAAGGCATTTACGCTCATAGAGTTGCTTGTAGTGATTATTATTATATCGATGCTTGCAGGATTTGTTGCGCCGAAATTGATGAAGCGTGTGGGCAAGGCCAAGAAGGACCTGGCAAGACCCAAGATGGCAATTATCGAATCTGCACTGGAGAGATTTGGTCTTGATTGCGGGCAGTATCCGGATGACTCAGATGGACTTGATGCTTTGTTAATTGCACCGGCGGGCCTTGAGGAAAAGTGGACCGGCCCATATCTAAAGATGAGTCAACTGCTCGACCCATGGGAGAATCCATATATCTATGTTGCAGAAGGTGAAATCAATCCGGGCAGTTACGACCTGGTAAGCCTCGGAGCCGACGGCACAGAGGGTGGCGAAGGCGACGCCGAAGATATATTCAATGATTAGAGTAGTTTGTGGTTCATTGTTCATAGTTCATAGTTCGTAGTTTATGAGCTCAAGTGAGTTTTTTGGAAATGCAAAGGCGAAAGTCACAAGTAAACGTCAAAGCGAAGCGATGCGGCTTTACACTTGTGGAAGTGTTAGTGGTAGTGGTTATCATAGCGCTTCTCGGAGGTCTTGGCAGCGGTATTTACGTGGGGACATATAAGAGGATACTGGTCGAAAAAGCGGCGCGTGATTTTTTCCTTACAGCTCAATATGCAAGAATAATGGCGATTGAGAAGCAGCGCCAGTACAAAATAGTATTAGATGTAGCCAATACCAATAACGGATTTCTCCTGGCTACAACGCAATTAGATGAAGAAACCGGGCAAACAGAGCAGATGGTTGTGAAGGATTCTTTTTGCAGGCCGGTGGAATTTGCCGACGAGGTCACGTTCGAGGACATTCAGATTACCCCGATAGGTGTAGAGACGACGACCGAGACCGACGAGGAAGAGCAGTCAATAGTTTTTTCTCCGAACGGCACAGCACAGTCGGTGGTAATTCAGATTGGTGACGGCAAAACCCATTATGCGGTGACTATTTCCGCCGCTACCGGCAAGGCAAAGGTGTATTTCGGCACGACTGAGGATGTGGAAATCGGGACTATCGACTTGGATGCAGAATAATGGTGCAGACAAAAATAAACAAGAAAGGGTTTAGCCTGATCGAGACACTCGTTGCCAGCGCCATCCTTTCCGGAGCCGTTTTGACGGTTGGAGCAATCAGCACGAGCTCTCTTAGCGGAACAAGACTTAACAGGCAATATGAAGTGGCGGCGTCATTGATTGATAAACAGCTTAGCCTGATTGACTACGTCGGCATCGATGAATTCGTCGAATTAGGCCAAATGGAGGGAGATTTTGAAGAGATTGAGCCGGGGTACCACTGGGAAGTCGTTACCGAATACCAGGATATCGATAGTCTGTATCTCGTAAGTATAACGGTTAGCTGGATCAACCACAAACGTCCTTACAGCATTTCGGTGGATACCATGCTCGATGGGATAAGCGTATATATTGAGGTTGAGATTAGTCTGGAATAGCAGTGAACAAGAAGATGAACTCGAAAAAGACAGGATTTACATTGGTAGAAGTGATGGTAGCGGTGACCATAGGTGGTTTTATTATGTTAGTGGCGGTGGGGACTTTGAAGGCTATTACAGCCAGCGCTGAGATGGTGGACAGTAACATCAGCACTGCTGCTGAGCTAAGGTTTGTATCGAATATGCTCGAACGGGACCTCGTGAATTTTTACCGTGACGAGAGTATAGAAAATACCAAATTGATAGGGACGCTTGGAGAATCAGGGGAGGAAGGTATCAGCTATCTGGTTTTTTACACCGTCGGCAGGTCGAAGGCCAGGGCTGATGAGCCGGAAGGTGATATATACGAAGTGGAATATTACCTGATGAAGGATGAAGAAAAGTCTTTGCTAATGAGGCGATTATGGCCAAACCCCAATGATGAATATGAGCCGGGCGGAATCTTGGCTGCAATTGCCGAGGACATTGATGTTTTCGAGGTCAGATACTTTGACGGGGAAGAATGGTCCACCGAATGGCCTGAAGAAATGGACGTTTTGCCTCAGTTGATTGAGGTCAATATTGTGGCTACACCGCCGAGCCGGGGACAGCCGACAATGGAATCTTTTATAGTAAATTTCACCAGGTCTGTAGTCGGAGCAGTTGACACTCTCGAAAGTGGTGAGCAAGGACAAGGCGGCCAACAAGGTGGCCAGCCAAGCGGACAACCAAGCAGCTCCGGCGCCAGCTCTCCGACGGGCAGATAAAAAAGAAAGAATCGGGAAACGAAAGTTTAGCTGAGAAAATGGGTACTAAGGATAACAAAAAAGGGCTTGTTCTTGTAGGAGTGCTGTGGGTTGTAATCGTGCTTATAGTGCTTGTTTCAGTGCTCGGACGTACAAGCCGACTCGATACAAAAGTCTGCCTTGCCCGGACTGAAGCGCTGCGGTGCAAATGGGCCTGCCGGGCAGGAATAGAAAAAGCCATCGGCATACTGAACGAGGACACAAGAGAAAGTGACCACCTGCTGGATTTGTGGAGTGATAACGAAGAAGATTTTAATGATATTTTGTTGGAGAGGTGCTGGTTTACCGTCCGGGTTACTGATGAGGCAAGTAAGTTGAATATAAATACTGTTACGAAAGGACAACTTTTAGCATTGCCGGAGATGCTTGAAGAAATTGCAGATTCAATAATTGACTGGCGGGACGAGGATGATACACCGGGCGAGGGAGGAGCTGAAGGCGGATATTACGAGAATCTGCCGTTCGGATATATGGCCCGGAACGGTCCGTTCAGAACAATACGTGAGCTGCTTTTGGTCAAGGATGTTACCCCGGAGCTGCTGTACGGAGAGGACACCAACTTCAACGACCAGTTGGACTACAATGAACAAGACGGTGACGAAAGCCCCCCGAATGATGATGGAGATAGTGAGCTGGATAAGGGATGGATTGCGTATCTGACGTGCTATTCTTATGACAACAATAAAGACGCTGAAGGTAATGCGAAGATTAATATCAACGAAGCTAATGCGAATCAGCTTACAAGCTCTCTTAATATTAGCAGCTCTCAGGCCGAGGGGATTGTGAATAACCGCCCGAACAACGGATACCAAAGTATAGGTGATTTGATAAATGGGGGAGTGGATTCGCAAACGTTTTCTCAAATAGCGGACAAAATAACCGTAGATAGTGGTGAAAACGTACCGGGGAAAGTAAACATTAATACGGCCTCAGATATGGTTCTGGCCGCTTTGTTGGGTGGCGGCGATACGGCTGAGCAGACTGCCGCGGAAATAATCGCTTACAGAGAGGGTTTGTTGTACGGGATGGAAAGTATTGGGGAACTGATGCAGGTACCGTCGATGACCACTAATACGTTTAAGAACATTGCGGGTTCTATAACCACACGTTCCGATGTCTTCACGATTCGCTCTGTTGCGACGGTTGACAGAAATGTGATTAGCGGAGCGACACTGGAAACAGAGGCGGTGGTGGACAGAATTTCGAGTCCCTGCAAGATACTTTACTGGTATCAGGGAGCAAGTAATTGATTATTGGTTATTCTCTGGGTTCTATGAGGCCTATGGAGTGAAAATCGAACGATATGAACAGTAACAAAACAAATGTTGGAACCAGGCGGTCCGTGGTGGCAATAACGCAAGAGGAAACTAAGCTCAAAGCGGTAGAGCTTCAAGAAAAAGGTGGAGTTTTTGAAGTTCTCTGGATAAAGAGCAGCGAAGGTGCTGATACGGGTTGGCGGCCCTTTGCAGCCGAGTGTGGCTTGTCCGTTGAGCTAACAGCACACCCAGGCGCTGACGGTAACAGGACGGTTGTGGTTGGCTTTAACTCGGCAGGGATGGCTTTTTACCGTATTAATGTTCCTGCGGTGAGCGAAGAAGAGACCGCTGCGATGGTTAAATTGCAGGCTGAAACCCGGCTGCCATTGCCTGCTGAGCAAATGGAATTGGCCTGGCGGGCCGACCATGTAAAGAACGGACAGGTAGGCGTTACTATAGCGGCAGCAAGAAAGGAACCGTTACAAAGGTTTGTAGAAAGTGTGCGGAGCCTTGAGCCTGAGGAGATAATGTTGGACTGCGAGGGTACAGTAAAGGCGTGGAGGACGTTCTTTGCCGGAGATGAAAGAAACGCCGTGGTTGTGAGTATGGCGACGCAGAATACGCAGGTTTGTCTGGTTGAAGATGGGCGATTAAACAATGCCGTGGTCCTGGACATGGGAGTGGATGATTTTGCTGCGGAGGCAGTGGAGGAACAAACGCAAACCTTCGAGAGATTTATCCAGGATATGAGGAGCGTGCTGGAGTTGTTTGGTTATGACGAGCAGGCGGAATTGCCGGTTTTTGTGCTGTCGGACGGCGATGCTACGTACGTGAGCATAGTTTCTTCTCTCAGGTCGGCAGGCTTGAATGCACGAGTAGCCCTGCCGGACGTTAAAGAATTGAGAATATCAAACGAAATCGGTGTTGAGGGTATTTACGAATATCGCGTGCCGATAGGTCTTGGCCTGATGGCACTTGAGGCGCGCGAGGATGAGCTTAACATTTTTGAGCATTTGTACAGCCCGGCCGGTAAGGAAGAAAAGAAACATTGGTTGTATTCACCAAAGGTAGCTTGTGCAATTGCGGCGGTAATGCTGGTATTATTAGTCGTCCTCTCTTATGCGGTTGATGTAGCCAGTCCGGGTGCGATCGAAAAGCGTCTGAGCGCATCAGGCTCGGAGGCTGATATCAACCTGCTAATGCAGCGGCAAAAACTAATCAAAGTTGTTGCACAACAAAGGCCGGATTTGCTCGACCTCTTAGGTCAGGTGACCGCGAGTGGTGACAGTGGCATAAAGCTGGAGAGTTTTCATTTTAAGAAGGGCCAGCCGGTAACCATAACCGGCCAGGCCTCCAGCAATGAGCCGCTCTACAAATTTGAGAAAAGTTTGCAGGACAGAAGCAGCATAAAGAATGTGAAGATGACCTCGAGCCCGCCGGACGCCAAAACCAAAAAGCTCAAATTCACTATGACTTTTCATTACAAGAGTTTTACCAAATAGAGAGAACATATAAATAAAAGGTTTCGAAGCTATGATAGAAAAATTAAGCCAAAGAGACATACGGATGTTGAAGATTGGAGCTGTTTGTGTTGCGGCTATCCTGGTGTTTGTGTTTGCATCCAAATGGCTTGACCGCTGGGCAGAAGCAAGAGCATCACTTGCCGAGGTGAAGGACAAGCTGGAGCTTATCGATGTGGAAAAGGCCAAGCAAGCAGGCTTGATGTCAATTGTGCCCAAGTTTGAGATGCCGCAGAAGGAAGAGACACAAAAGTTTTTGTTTAGAGACAAGCTTGACGGACAATTAGGGAAGGCGGGAATTAAGAGTACTTTGCAGGTCGTTTCTACCGCCAAATCAGGGCAGGTCGGGTACAAATTGCTACGCATGAAATGCAGCGGCAAATGCAGGTTCACTCAGGTGCTCGATTTGCTTGCCGACCTGAAAGACAATCCTTATCTGGTTGGCGTCGAAGAGCTGCGAATAAGATGCGATAAAAAGAATTCTCAGCAAGTTGATATGGATTTAACCGTGTCAACATTTGTTAAGTAAGAGAGGCGGATTATGAAACTTGATTATCTGAAAGAAAAGAAAGAATTGGTTTCAGTTGTACTGCTTGGTGCTTCAGCGTTCTTTGCGGTTTTAATCTTGGTTAAGGTAACAGGCTTTTTTGCAGCCTCAGCCAAGGCAGAGAGCTTGGTTAAGAAGGCTATTGCGCAAAATGAAACAGACGCTAACGATATGGACAAGTATTTTGCCAAATATAAGGTGCTTGCTGACGCGCTAAAAAAGAACAATTTGTTTGCGCCGCCTCCGCCGAAGGAGCACCCGATAAAGGAGGTGCCGGGTATATTCGGTGATGAAGTGATAATAGGAGACAAGCTCTATAAACTCGGTGATAAGGTAGGAGATGCAAAGATTGTGGCAATCGGACCTACGCAAGTGACTATCGAATGGGACGGCAACAAAAAAACCTTTGCCCCCATCGATTCAAAAGGTCCTTCGCAGCCGGGCAGACCGAGTGGTTCAAGAGCAACAGCCAGTAGTGGTGGGCCTGGAGTAGGAAGCGCCCAGATGGTTGCGGTTGGGTCGGCGGGAGGACCAATGGGCGGCCGTGGAGGCATGGAGGGAGTTATGGCGGGAATGAGGGAAAGATTCCAGAATATGCCTGAAGCAGAGAGGAATAGATTCATGGCCGAAAGGCGCGAAAGAATGGAAAGATTCCAGAATATGTCTGAGGCAGAAAGGGAAAAATTCAGAGCCGAAATGCGCGAAAGATTTGGCGGTGGTCAGCCGCAAGGCGGTGGGCGACCGCCAGGAGGCGGACGGAGTTCAGGTGGCGAACGGGGCCCAGGCGGCGGGGGCGGACGACGAGGTGGTAGATAATGATAAGCAGATAATGATAAAATGATTGAAGCGAGGTAAATAAAATGAAACATTCAGGGACAACAACAATATTTGTAATAGTTTGGGCTGCGGTGCTTTTTGCTTCTTTTGTAATCGGCATTTGCATCAAAGAAGTCAGGTCCCAGCGTGCCAGAGTTGAATCCAAAGCAGACACTGAGCCTCAGGTAAGCAGTGAGGTTCAAGTGCCAAGCAAGACAGATCAGCTTGTACAAGAGCTGGCCCAGAGAACCCCCGGAGGCCCTGGAGGGCCTCGCAATCGTTCTCCCGAAGATAGAGCCGGATTCGGAGGGGATAGAATGGCGGGGATGAGAGAGCGATTTGAAGGTATGTCTGAGGAGGAAAGGCAAGAGGCTATAGCTCAGATGCGTGAAATATCTGGCGGCAGACGCCGAGAAGGCGGGATGAGGGGAAGATTTGAGAACATGTCTGAAGAAGAAAGAGCCCGAATGGAAGAGGAAAGAAGTCAAATGAGGGAAAGAATGGAGAACATGTCTGAGGAAGAAAGGGCCAAAATGAGAGAAAAAATGGAAGAGTTGAGAGAGCGATGGGAAGAAATGTCTGAGGAGGAAAGGGAAGAGGTTAGAGCTCAAATGATTGAAAAATATGGCTTTGCCCCCAGAATAGGAATAGGTGGCAGACCAGGGGGCGGAGAAGGCGGCAGACGCCGGCCTGGCGGCAGCGGTGGCGGCGCACCTCCACCGAAGGGCAGAGCCTGCTTTGTTGCTGAGACCCCTGTGTGGGTAGACGGCAAGCTCGTACAAATTTCTAAAGTCACCGCGGGCCAGACAGTCGGCAAGCAGTTCTGTGGGTCATCGTCTCTGGAGCAGGTTCAGGAGCACGAGGGAACGTTCGAGTGTCGTGACATAGCGCTCGAGAGCGGAAATACCATCGGCGTTGTCGATGCACACTGCTTCATGCTCGATTCCGGACGATGGATCGCGGCACAGAACTTGACAAGCGGCCTAAGATTGAAAACGCTGACCGGCACTGTCGGTATCAAAAGCGTTACAAAAAGAGCCGTGCCTTATACCGGCAAAGTCTACAATCTGAAGGTTAAAAGCTCAGACCAGTACATGGTAGGCAAAGATGTGGTAATCGTGCGTGATTATTGATTCGGTGCTTCGTTGTGTGTTCGATCTGCTCATAGAACACCGCACCGGCCCATAGCGTAAACCAGGCGGCAGGTCAGATGCCGAAGGGCAAGAAAAATAATTAATGAGGTGAGTAAAATGGAACGGTCAAAATTAATAATATCGATAGTAGTTGGTATTGCATCGGTCCTTATTATCTGGAGGGTTGGTTTTTACCCGCCGGTGCCTGGACAAGTGGAAAAGCCAGCTGAAACCAAAGTAGTTACTGAAGCTGAGAAACCTCCCGATGTTCAAAAGTTAGTTGACGCAAACGAACCAACGGTGGTCTCTGATGTTAACGAACCCGGAAGGTTAACGGATGTTAACGAGCCCGGAAGATTAGCTGCCGTTGGCGAGCCGATAACATTAGCTGCCGTTGGCGAGCAAAGAAGGCCAGGTGATGTTGGTAGGCCAAGAAGAGCAGTTGTCATTACCGAGCCGAATGAGCCGATGGAAATCGTGAACCTCAAAAATGTGGAGATGAAAACCATTATTGAGAAGCTCGCTAAATGGACCGGCAAGGTGATTATTCCCACCGATGAGTCAATGAAACAGAGAATAACTATATACGCGCCGGAGAAGCTGCCAAGAAGCAAAGCTCTTGCAAAGATTTATGGTGCACTGCGTTTGAAAGGCTATATTGCCGAAGATACCGATGGTACGATTTATCTCAAACCTATAACGGATGCGGCAAGACTTGGTGAGGTTCCTACGATAACGGATGATTATCCCCTTGCGAAAATTGAAAATAAAGACCAGGTAGTTCAAAAATTCTTTAGTTTAGCAAACTACAGTCCTTCGCAGATGGGCCAGATTATTCTGCCGTTGATGGGCGAGTACGGCTATGTAAGCGCTGATGAAAGCACCGGCAGCTTGCTGGTAATTGATACGGTTAAGAGTCTGATGCGTATAAGCCTGATTGTCGAGCAGTTTGACGTGGTCGAAGCAGAAGAAATCATCACAGAGATATTTGAAATTCAACACGGTAACCCCACAGAGATTGTCGAGCTGCTGCAGTCACTATTAGGTGACGGTAGCAGCAGCAGTGTGAGAGGTCCCGGCGGTATGAGAGGCCCTGGCCAAAGCCGTGGGCCCTCCTCTTCGCCAAGACCGGGTTCTTCGAGCAGCTCATCAAGAGGTGGGACGGCAACATCGGTTACGCTTGGGACCAGCCGGACGCCGGCCATCCTTATCGCGCAGACGACGTACAACTGGATTATCGCAAAAGCAACTGCTGAAGATTTAAAGCAAATTGGCGAGTGGATTAAGAGGCTTGACAAGGCTGTGCCTACACTATTTATTGACCAACCGCTTGCGAAAGTTGAAAATAAAAATCAGATAGTTCAGAAGTTCTTTAAGTTAGAGAACTACAGTCCTTCGCAGATGGCCCAGATTGTCGGACCTTTGCTTAGCGAGACCGGTTATGTAAGCGCCGATGAAACCACCGGCAACCTGTTAGTGATTGATACGGTCGAGAATCTGATACGTATCGAGACGATTATAACAGAGTTTGATGTGCCCGAAGCTGAGCAGACCGTTACGGAGATATTTGAAATACGTTACGGCGACCCATCGGAGATTGTCCAGTTGTTGAGGATGCTTATAACCGGTGAGGCCGGCACCAGCTCAAGGAGTCTTGGTCGAAGCAGTTCCGGTCGAAGCAGTTACGGCGGGAGCAGTAGTTACAGCCGGACCAGTTATTCTTCAAGTCGTGGTTATACGAGCAGCAGAGGTAGTTCCAGGCCAGGCTCATCATCGGTTATGATTGGGCCAAGCGATCAGCCGGTTGTGCTTATCCCGGAGCCAAACCGCAAGTGGATTATTGCAAGGGCGTCGGCTGAAGATATGAAGCGGATTGGCGAATGGATAGAGAAACTTGACCACGAGGAACCGGTCAAATCAGAACACGAAACAGTTTCAATCACGTTTGCCGATGTGAGCGAAGTGGCGGACCGTCTTAATGAGGCGATGCAGCAGATGCCGGGCTCAGAATTGCAGACGAGCGTTCTTATTCAGCCTCTACCGCAGGCAAGACAGATTGTTATCTTCGGCAGGGCGGATGTGCGCGAAATAGTTAAGAAGCTCATTGCAGAAATAGACATTCCAAGTGGTGAGTATGAAACAAGGGTTTTTCAATTGAAGCACGCGGACCCCGACCAGATTAAGGAAAATATCGATAATCTTTATGGTGAGACAGGCCCAAGCGGCGACAGCATGAACAGTTACTACTATTATAGATATGGGCGCGGCAGCCAAGGAAGTGATGCAGAGACAGTAAAAGCAATATCGTTTCCGACGATGGGGCAGGTAACGGTGATTGCTGCGCCTCATAATATGCTTAAAGTTATCGAGCAGATAAAGGAATGGGATGTTCCGCTGGATGTGGACAAGGTCAAGCCGAGGATAATTGAGCTGCACAACTCCGACCCGGTGCAGATGGCCGAGCTGCTAAAGACGCTTTTTACCGAAGAAGGTGGCGGAGGCATGTCTATCTATGACCTTTTGTTTGGCAGAGGTACTGAGGAAAAGGAAAAGATTATCGGGCCGCTCTACGGCCAACTGACCTTCGAAGAGGTGCCGGGGACAAAGAAGATAATCGTTATAAGCAAGATTCCCGAGGCATACGATGTTATTGAGCAATTGATACTTGACCTTGACAGAGAGGAGATGGGCGAGATTCCCAAAGTCATAGAGCTCAAGTACGCAGACCCCGAAGACCTGAGCGAACGTCTAAATGCGATGTTCGTCGAAGCGGGCCAACAGGCCCCGATTCGATACACTGCCCAGGGACTGAGCGCAGAGTCGGCGATGGATGATACGGAAGACAGCAGCAGCAGTAACGCCAACCAGACCGATAGCCAATCGGAGCAGGAGACTTATACGCCGCCGTGGTCAGGGTCTGGCGCTCGCAGCACTATCGATACAGAACTGCCAATCAGCAATGTTATCGGCAGGATTCGCTTCGTCCCGGAGCCGCATACCAAGTCGATTATGGTCCTCGCTCCACCGGAGTTCATGGACGAGATAAAAGAACTGATTGACCAACTGGACGTGCCGGGCAAGCAGGTGATGATAGAGGCGATAATTGTGGAGATTGAGCACAGCAAAGTAACTTCTCTCGGTGTCGAGCTGTCAACGGATCCTGATGCGTTCGGCACCCTTGGCGAAAACGCAATTATGGCGCTGAGTAATCTGACACATTTAGGGACTCATGGTTCGGCCTCCGGTACAATATCTGCTTCATCAGGTTTTGGAACCACAGGCTCCTCAGGAACGGTGTTGGGCGTTGGAACAGACGTTTATGCCTTGCTTGATTTCCTCATCAAGACAACCAACGCCAAGATTCTGAATCAGCAGACTCTTTGGACAAAGGACAATGAAGAAGCAAAATTCTTCAAGGGCAGTGTAGTTGCATTCTTAGGGAGCGAATCAATAACTCAACAGACTACCAGCCAGAATGTTGAATTCGATAAAGTAGGTATGGAGCTGCGTGCCCGTCCAAGTATTACACCTGAGAATAAGGTTGATATGGTCGTCAATGTGGAGATTTCTTCGCTTACATCAGAATTAGTGAACGAGCAGAGGGTCAGGAGTAATATGGAGACACGAACGAATATGATTGTACAGGACAATCAGACACTTTTGCTCGGTGGTATCCTGTTCCAGAAGGACAGCACTGTGATGAGCAAACTTCCACTGTTCGGCGATTTACCTTTGATCGGGGGGCTGTTCCGACACAATTCCATTGAACAGACAAACAGTGAGATGCTTGTGTTTATAACACCCCACGTGATAGATGAATCTGCTGAGGAACTTCCCGAGGCCGTAGAAGAGAAAAAGAAAACGCTCGAAAACATCAAGGGACAATTGGAAGAAACCGTGGAAGAGCTTGCGTGGGAAATGCCGTGATTTTTCACGGATGCCTTTTTCGTCATTGCGAGGCCTTTGAAAAAGGCCGTGGCGATCTCTGTCGTTACCCTTGAGATAGCCGCGCTTGGCTGCTCGGCTGCATCCGCCTATGGCGGACTCGCAATGACAATAAAGGATAATTTCTTATCACACCTACTGTTGTGCACTGCAACAAAAAATCGCCACACCCAGATAGGGATTACGAGAATTTTTTACTGGTAAGCTGTCTATTAGTGCGGTAAAAATAGTAACCTGAGCATTTAAATTTATGGAGTAAAGAATAAATGGATGCTTATAGCTTAAGACCGGATGAGCTGCCTGATTTGGCCATTGAGAAACTTGGTTCGCCAATGATAAATTCCCCTCTGATAGTAGGGGGGCGTCATTTTACCGATGACGACGAGAAGGTCCTGCTGTACTCACATTCTGAGAATCTAAAAGCATCCAAAGACTCCGGTAAAGAACTTCCAATGTTCGAGAGGGCCGGTCCCCGCCGAAAGATTTTCTTCGAGCTGGAAAAACTAAACTGCGGCATAGTTACCTGCGGCGGATTGTGTCCCGGCCTTAATGATGTTATACGAACCATCACTCTTAGCCTGCTCTGGCAGTACCGAGTCAAAGCCGTCTTTGGCTTCCGATACGGGTATGCAGGTCTATCCTCGAAAGCCCCCAAGGAGCCTGTGCTGCTAACGCCGGAATTGGTAAATGATATTCACCTCAAAGGCGGGGATATTTTGTCATCTTCCCGCGGGCCGCAGGACACTGAAGATATGGTTGATAATCTAAAAAAGATGGGAATCGGCTTATTGTTCACCATCGGCGGAGATGGAACATTGCGCGGGTCACGGGACCTGACCGAAACGATAAAGAAAAGAGGATTAAAAATTTCGGTCATTGGAATTCCTAAGACAATCGACAATGACATCTGCGGCATAGAGCAGTCTTTTGGCTTCTCAACCGCTGTTGAGGCGGCTCGTTCAGCAATTTGCGGTGCACACGAAGAAGCCAGAGGCGCCTGGAACGGCGTCGGGCTGGTTAAACTGATGGGCAGGGATTCGGGCTTTATAGCCGCTTATGCCACCCTGGCCAACAGCGATGTGAACTTCTGCTTTATCCCGGAAGTGCCCCTTGTTCTGGAAGGGGAAAACGGATTCTTGCGCTCTCTCGAAAAACGCCTGGATGAAAAACATCACGCGGTAATAGTCGTAGCCGAAGGTGTAGGCCGACACCTGACCGAAAAAAGCCATACCCCAAAGAAAGATGCTTCAGGAAATATCGTACGTGAGGATATCGGGCTTATACTGAAAGAAAGAATAAAACAGTATTTTGCAGAGAAGAAAAAGCCGTTGGCTTTGAAATACATAGACCCCAGTTATATCATTCGCAGCTTACCCGCCGACTCCAACGATTCGGCCTTTTGCGTAATGCTTGGCCAAATCGCCGTCCACGCCGGCATGTCAGGCCGAACAAATATGGTTGTAGGGTACCGGAATCAATACTTCGTTCATATCCCAATATCACTTACTATCCTGAAAAGGAAAAAGGTTGACCCTCACGGCCATTTATGGCAGACTGTTCTGGAAACAACCGGCCAGGCCCGGTGAAGTGGCAAAGCCGGTTACAATTAAGAACACCCCCAAACAAGTTTGCTCGTGCTACGTAGCGTGCTACTTCGCTAAGGGTACCACCCAAGGATATTTTTCAGTACACCCCAAATAAGTTTGAGGACGCCACTCCGCGTTCGGTTGATAACGCAAAGGTCAATAAAAGTTCGGAGTGATTACTGAATTTGTATAAGTCTGCGCATCAGGGTGTGGAAATATAAGCATAACTCTATAAAATAGGGGTGTTTATAGTTGCATCAATAACAACTCGGAAATATTTTAAAAAATTTGAGAACATAATTGACATATAGGAGTAAATACTATTTAGTAATAACTATGAAGAAGAAAAAAAATAAAATCAGTAGTGCCGAATTAGATGAAAAGACCCGCTGGTTTACGTCTAAATGCAGACAGGCCGGCTTAAAAGTTACGCCACAGAGGATAGCGATATACAGAGAACTGCTAAAGACAGACGAGCATCCCTCGGCGGAGATGCTGTATGAAAAAGTAAAAAAGGTATTTCCGAGTATATCGTTGGATACGGTCAACAGAACACTGCTGACGCTAAATGAGATTGGCGCGGCTTTTGTGGTAGAAGGCTCGGGCAACGTCAGGCGGTTTGACGGCGGATTAGATAAACACCAGCATTTTAAGTGCGTAAAATGTAAAAGGATTATTGATTTTCATCATAAGCCGTTTGATAATATAAAATTACCTGCGGAAATCAGAAAGAAATTTAAGGTGCTGAGAAAAACCGTATATCTCGAAGGATTATGCGATTTGTGTAGATAGAGTGATTATGTTAGTTAATGTTTTGGGAAAGAGAGGTTACAGATGGAACTAAAAGGAAGTCAGACGGAAAAGAATTTATTAGCAGCGTTCGCAGGTGAGTCGCAGGCAAGAAACAGGTACACATATTTTGCCAGCCAGGCCAGGAAGGAAGGATATGTGCAAATATCAGCTATTTTTGAGGAAACAGCGAATCAGGAAAAGGAGCACGCCAAGCGTGAGTTCAAGTTCTTGCAGGGCGGCGAAGTGGAAATTACAGCAGCGTTCCCGGCTGGTGTGATAGGTAGTACACTCGAAAATCTAAAGGCGGCAGCGGCAGGCGAACACTACGAGACGACCGAAATGTATCCGAGCTTCGCCAAGGTCGCGGAAAAGGAAGGGTTCGATGAAATAGCGGAGGTGTTCCGGAATATTGCAGTTGCTGAGAAGCGGCACGAGGACAGATACGTCGCTTTGGCTAAGAATATAACCAATGGGGTTGTTTTCAAGCGTGAAAAATCGGTAAGATGGGTTTGCAAAAACTGCGGCTATGTACACGAAGGCCCGGAAGCTCCCGATGTGTGCCCCGCCTGTGCACATCCGCAGGCACATTTTGAGCTGGAAGCTATCAACTACTAATCAAAGGAAAGGAACGGAAAATGAAAAGAAGAATTAATAAGAAACTCATATTGGGAGCTGTCTTACTATCGGCGATTGTCTTTGGCTCATTTGCGTATTCGCATTGTCAAATACCGTGCGGCATCTATGACGACGAAGCCCGTTTTGGTATGATTGCCGAGCACATTACAACGATTGAAAAATCGATGAAGCTGATTGAGACCCTCTCCGCTGAGAATAAGCCAAATATGAACCAGATAGTGCGCTGGGTCAATAATAAAGATGTACACGCCGATGAAATGAGCAATATAATAACCTATTATTTTATGGCTCAACGCATAAAATTGCCAGCCGAAGGCGATGTCAAAGAATACAATACATATGTTAAGAAGCTCACACTGCTCCACGAGATGCTTGTCTATACTATGAAGACAAAGCAAACAACCGAACTCGAAAACGTGGAAAAACTCAGAGCTTTATTGAGCCGTTTCCGTGAGGCATATTCTGGCAAAGCCACCCAAAGCGAGCATAAACATTGAAGAGAAAGAGGTAAGACTATGGCAGAGGAAAAAACTGTTGTAACATTTCAAGGTAATCCCTTGACCCTGGTGGGCAACCAGGTCAAGGTCGGTGATACAGCGCCGGATGTAGAAGTGCTGGCCAATGATTTGTCTGCGGTGAAACTCTCCAGCTTTCGGGGAAAGGTTTGTGTAATTTGCTCAGTCCCATCTCTGGATACTCCGGTATGTGATACGCAGACCAGAAAGTTCAATGAGCAGGCTGCATCGCTGGGGGATGACGTAGTTGTGCTGACTATCAGTATGGACCTTCCGTTTGCACAGCGGCGCTGGTGCGGCTCAGCAAACGTGGTAAATGTCCGGACACTTTCAGACCATCGCACAGCGGAGTTCGGCAATGCATTTGGCGTTCTTATTAAGGAATTGCGACTTCTGGCTCGAACAGTATTTGTTGTGGACAAAAAGGGTGTTATTCGCTACATACAGATAGTTGATGAACTGACTGACGAACCGGATTATGAAGCGGCATTAAAAGCGGTAAAATAGATAGAAAAATGAGACAGCTAAAGCCAAATGTTTACGCCGTCGGGTCAATCGACTGGGATGCCAGACTCTTCGACAGACTCATTCCACTGCCGGACGGGACCAGCTACAACTCTTATCTAATACGGGGCAATGAAAAAGTAGCATTGCTTGATACGGTGGACCCGGCAAAGACAGAAGTTTTATTAGACAATCTTGTCAAGCTCGGGATTAACAAAATCGACTATGTTGTTGCGCATCATGCAGAGCAGGACCATTCCGGGTCTCTGCCAGATATTTTGCTGGTATATCCGGATGCAAAGGTCGTAACAAATCCCAAATGTAAGGATATGCTGATAGACCTGCTCGGCATAGAAGATGATAAATTTATCACGGTCGAAGACGGCGAAACGCTCTCATTAGGCGACAAGACTCTGCAGTTTGTTTATCTTCCCTGGGTACACTGGCCGGAGACTATGGGAACCTATCTTAAAGAGGACAAGATACTTTTTCCATGCGATTTCTTAGGCGCTCACCTCGCCTCAAGCAGTCTGTTCGTTGACGATGAGGCGGTGGTCTATGAATCGGCAAAGCGCTATTTCGCTGAGATAATGATGCCATTCAGGCGACAGATAAATGCCAACCTTGCAAAGCTTGAGGACTTAGATATAGAGATCATTGCACCGAGTCACGGGCCGGTACACAACAGGCCAAAGTTCATCGTTGATGCTTACAAAGACTGGGCTTCTAAGGCCGTCAAGAATGAGGTGGTCGTGCCTTATGTTTCAATGCACGGCAGCACAGCTAAAATGGTCTCATATTTTGTCGAGGCCTTGATGGACAGAGGTATTACTGTAAGGCAGTTTGAGCTTTCGACGGTCGATATCGGCAAACTTGCGATGGCATTGGTAGATGCGGCAACAGTGGTTATTGGCTCACCTACGGTTCTGATAGGGCCGCATCCGTGTGCGGCTTATGCAACGTTTCTGGCGAATGCTCTTAGAGCCAAGACTAAATTTGCTTCTATCATAGGCTCTTACGGCTGGGGCGGCAAAATGGTCGAGCAGTTAACGGGCATGATGCCAAATCTCAAGGTGGAGATTCTCGAGCCGGTATTAGCAAAAGGCGAACCCAGGGATAGCGATTTTGCTGCGCTTGAGAAGCTCGCTGATAAAATCTTGACCAAACATAAAGAGCTTGGAATCATAATACAGAAATGAAAAACTGGATTCCCGCTCCTTCGACTATGCTCAGGACAGGTTTCGCGGGAATGACAATATTATGAAAGGGATTGATTATGGCTGAAAAACTTCAAATTTACAAATGTGCAGTCTGTGGTAATATTGTCGAAGTGCTTCATGGTGGTGCCGGTGAGTTGGTCTGCTGCGGTAAGCCGATGGAGCTTCTCGATGAAAAAACCGCAGATGCAACGACAGAAAAGCATGTGCCGGTAATCGAGAAAGTCGATGGCGGCTATAAAGTCAAGGTAGGTTCTGTGCCGCATCCTATGGAAGAAAAACACTATATCGAATGGATTGAGCTGCTGGCCGATGGCAGGGCATATCGGCAGTTCCTTGAACCGGGGATGCCGCCTGAGGCGATATTTAACGTTGAGGCCGATTCTGTCAGCGCAAGAGAGTATTGCAATGTTCACGGTCTGTGGAAAGGGTAAGAAATGATAAGCAAAAAGATGGAAGAGGCCTTGAACGGGCAGGTGAACGCGGAGCTGTATTCGGCTTATCTTTACCTGTCGATGGAGTCGTATTTTAAGTCGCTGAATTTAAATGGCTTTGCTAACTGGATGAGAGTGCAGACGCAGGAAGAGGTAGCACACGCGATGAAGATTTATGACTTCATAAACGAACGTGGCGGCAGGATTACATTGAAGGCTATAGAAGGCCCGCAGACAGAATGGGATTCACCATTGGCAATTTTCGAGGCGGTTTATGTTCATGAACAAAAAGTTACAGGCCTGATTAACAACCTGGTGGATTTGGCTATTAAAGAAAAAGACCATGCCACAAACACCTTTTTGCAGTGGTTCGTAAATGAGCAGGTCGAAGAAGAGTCCTCCGCCGATGAAGTAGTGCAACAATTGAAAATGATGGAAAACGCGCCGGGTGGAATGTTTATGCTCGACCGTGAATTAGGACAACGAGTATTTACACCGCCCGCAGCCAAAGGAGAATAACGATGAGCATCTCTTTTAATGCTATCGAAGTCTTTGAGATAGCAGAACGGATTGAAAGAAATTCTGTAAAGTTCTATCGCAGAGCGGCAGAAGCCCTCTCTGACCAGGACCTGTCTGGGATACTGTTAAGCCTTGCCGAGTTCGAAAAAGAGCACGAAGAAACTTTTGCTAATATGAGAAAACAGATATCGAACAAGGAATGGGACTTGATAACTTTCGACCCCGAAAACGAAATGACCTTGTACCTCCGGACGATTGCCGACAGCCACATCTTTGACCTGAAAAAAGACCCGGGCAAGCAGCTGAAAGACAAAGAAACCGCAGAGGACATCTTAAATTATGCTATCGAGGCTGAAAAGAATTCCATCATTTTCTATCTCGGCCTGAAGAATTTCGTCCCTGCGAAGGCCGGAAAGGATAAGGTCGATGAAATTATCAAGGAAGAGATGGACCATATTGCTGAATTAAATCTAAGATTATCAGCCTTGAAGTATCTAAAAAGCGTCTCGACTTGAGTCGATTGCTTAAAGCTTGATTTTTCAATACAGACTTAAAATTCTACCGAAGACGAGACTCAGCAGCGCAGCTGGGCAATTAAACAATGAGAAAACACGGTTAATATTTTCATTAATCAAAAAAGGAGATTTGAAAATGAGTGATAAAAAAAAGTTGACCACCGCGTTCGGGATACCGGTCGGCGACGACCAGAACTCCATGACTGCCGGCAGCCGTGGGCCAGTTCTCATACAAGACGCTCATCTTTTGGAAAAATTGGCCCATTTTGACCGTGAACGTATTCCTGAGCGTGTAGTGCACGCCAAAGGTGCCGGAGCCGGAGGCTATTTCGAAGTAACCTCAGATGTAACTAAGTTTACTAAGGCCAAGTTCCTTTCCAAAATCGGTAAGCGGACCGAGGTTTTTGTCCGTTTTTCCACTGTAGGCGGCGAAAAGGGTTCAGCCGATGCCGCGCGCGATCCACGCGGCTTCGCTGTTAAGTTCTACACCGAGGAGGGGAACTACGACATGGTTGGGAACAACACCCCCGTTTTCTTCATTCGTGACCCTATAAAGTTTCCTGATTTTATCCACACCCAGAAACGGAATCCGGCTACCAACTGCCCGGAGCCTAACATGTTCTGGGATTTCCTTTCACTAACTCCGGAATCAATCCATCAGGTCACTATTCTGTTCTCCGACAGGGGCACACCCGCCACTTTCCGCCATATGAACGGCTATAGCAGTCACACCTTCAAATGGTACAACGAAAAGGGCGAGTACTTCTGGGTGCAATATCATTTCAAAACCGACCAGGGCATAAAGAACCTTACAAGAGAGGAAGCAACCCGAATATCAGGTGAGGACCCTAATCACGCCACACGAGATTTGTATGATTCCATCGAGAGGGGTGAATATCCGAGCTGGACGCTGCAAATGCAGATAATGACCCCCGAACAGGAAAAAGACTTCCAATTTGACATCTTTGATATAACCAAGGTCTGGTCCCACAGCGATTTTCCTCCAATCAAGGTAGGTCGTATGGTCCTGGACCGCAACCCGAAAAACTACTTCGCCGAAGTTGAACAAGCAGCCTTTTGCCCCGGTAACCTGGTACCCGGAATTGCCGCTTCACCGGATAAGATGTTGCAGGCACGCATCTTTTCGTACCATGATACCCACATCCACCGCCTGGGGCCCAACTATCACCTTTTACCGGTGAACGCACCTAAAGCCGCCGCCGAGAACAGTTACCAACGCGATGGTTTCATGCGTGTTGACGAAAACGGTGGTGCTGGTCCGAATTACTGGCCTAACAGCGTTGGAGGTCCTGCACCAGATCCGGATTCCTTAGAGCCACCATTTGAGGTATCCGGCCAGGCAGCCCGCCACGCTTACACGCACCCCAACGACGATTTCGTACAAGCCGGTAACCTTTACCGCGATGTCATGACCGATGAAGATCGCGAGCACCTTGTCGGAAACATTGTAAGTCACTTAAGTGGTGCTCAAAAACGGATCCAATTACGTCAGGTGGCGTTGTTTTACAAAGCAGATCGAGACTATGGCCAAAGGGTTGCGAAAGGGCTGGGTTTGGATATCAAGAAAGTTAAAAGTTTGGCAGAAATGTCCCAGGAAAACAGAGCTAAAGCCACTGCCCAATGAGCTTAAGCACTAATTTTGTGTATGGAACACAAGAGAATATTACAAATCCGCAACTGAAAGGAAAAGAATAATGGGTATGCCTTTTAATGCTGATGAAGTTTTTGAGATGGCCGAACAGATAGAAAGAAATGGAGCCAGGTTTTACCGCGCCGCGGCGAAAAAGTTCTCGGGGTTGCAACAGTTGTTATCCGACCTTGCGGCTATGGAAGACGAGCACGAGAAGACTTTTGCAGCTATGCGGTCGGAGCTTTCCGGAACAGAGGTGGAGCCGCCCGTTTTCGATCCCGATGGCCAGGCACAGATGTACTTGCGTGTGATGGCCGATGAACACGTTGTTAACGTCAAAACCGACCTTGCTGAACAGTTAGCTAATAAGGAAAAAACCGAGGATGTTTTGAAAATGGCTATTGGCCTCGAAAAAGACTCTATCGTTTTTTACGTCGGCTTGAAAGAGTCTGTCTCACGCAAGGCGGGCAAGGACAAGGTTGAAGCTATAATTAAAGAAGAAATGGGCCATATCGCTACTTTGAGCCAAAAACTGGAAGCTTTGAAGTAGTTAGATGGCTAAGTGAACTGCGATAAGGGGCAGTTCCAGAAAACCAAACCGGTTTGGGAGGCATGGATGTTAGACCTGGAATCCTTATTCAAACTAAACTATCCAATGTGCATAATCTGCTCGAAGAAGGGTGGCAGATTCGCCGGTTGCATAGTCAATACTGTATTTCAGATTGTGCCTGAGCCATTGATGGTGGCAGTAAGCGTTAATAAAAAAAGTTTGACTCATGAGTACATTACCAACAGCAGAGTTTTCACCATATCCATCCTCGCTGAAGGCACGCCTCTGGAGTTCATAGGCAAATTTGGTTTCAAGACCGGCAGAGAAATAGACAAATTTGAGCAGGTAAGGTACAAAACAGGGCAGACCGGCGCACCGATAGTTTTGGACAATGCGGTCAGTTTTATCGAGGCTAAAGTCCTCGAAGCAATCGATGTTGAAACACACACGCTATTTATCGGCGAGATTACGGCTTGTGCAACTATTGATGACAGCAAAATACCAATGACATATACTTACTACCGGGATGTTAAACACGGCAGAACGCCGCGCACAGCGGCAACTTACATAGAAAAGAAACCAAAGAAAATATCAGAACAAGGAGCCAAAAAGATGAAAAAGTATAAGTGTCTTATGTGCGGATACATTTACGACCCGGCTGAAGGCGACCCTGACAATGGCGCCGAAGCGGGTACCGCTTTTGAAGACTTGCCCGATGATTGGGTATGTCCCGATTGTGGAGCCGGCAAAGACGAATTTGAGCCCGTGGAAGATTGAACACCATTACAGGAAAACCAAAGACGTTATTTGAC
Source organism: uncultured Pirellulales bacterium (assembly GCA_964417935.1). GTDB lineage: Bacteria > Planctomycetota > Phycisphaerae > Sedimentisphaerales > Anaerobacaceae > NIOZ-UU13. The sequence continues at coordinate 13,097 of CAYQKF010000051.1, read as the reverse complement.
AAAAGCCCACAATAAGGAGCGGATGTTGTGCCGGAGATCAAGCCGACAATAGATAAGAGGGAGATTCTATGTGCAGAGACTGTGGCGGGACCTAATGCGTTTGTTGTTTTTGGCGCATCAGGCGACCTGACGCACAGGAAACTGCTTGTGAGTATCTTTGGGCTGTTCACGAAGGATTTACTTAATGATAGATTTTATCTGTTAGGATGCGGCCGAAAGAAATTCTCCGATGAGGATTTCCGTAAAAAGGCGGAGCAATCAATACGAGAGAATTCCGACTTTCTATCCTCGAAAGACTTAGATGCTTTTATAAATAAACTTTATTACATTTATGGTGACTACAATGATGCAAACTTTTACAGACGTATCAAAACCAGACTTGCAGAGTTGGACCAAAAGCATAATGTCTATGAAAGTCTGGTGTTTTATCTTTCAGTTCCTCCTTTTCTGTACATCACGATAGTAGAGCATCTTGGCTCGGTGGGACTGTCCTGTCCGGAAAAACTCGCCACAAAGAAACAGATTAAGCTAATTGTTGAAAAGCCCTTCGGCAGAAACCTGCAAAGTGCTGTGGAATTAAATAACAGAATACATCAATGTTTTGATGAGTCTCAAATTTATCGAATCGACCATTATCTCGGCAAGGACACGGTTCAGAATATTCTGATGCTGCGTTTTGCTAACACTATCTTTGAGCCGATATGGAACCGAAATTACATAGATGATGTGCAGATCACTATAGCTGAAACGGAAGGGATTGAACATAGAGCAGGCTACTATGACACGTCCGGTGCTCTGAGAGATATATTTCAGAACCATATGTTTCAAATGCTTGCATTGGTGGCGATGGAATCACCCATAACCTTTGAGGCAGAGCACATCCGTGATGAGAAGGTCAAACTGCTGCGTTCGATTCGAGCGTTTGATGTTAATAAATTGAGCGATTTTTTTGTGCGAGGACAATATGGGCCCGGCTCGATAAATGGTAAAAAAGTCAAAGGTTATCTGGAAGAGCCCCGTGTAAGTGCAAATTCAAAAACAGAAACCTTTGTTGCTGCTAAACTGTTCATTGATAATTGGAGATGGCAGGGCGTGCCTTTTTATCTTAGAACCGGCAAGAGACTTCCAGCAAAAGATACTGAAATCGCAATTATTTTCAAGAAAGTTCCCTATTCGATGTTTTCCTCTGTCGGCCTTGATGAACTGCCGCCCAATGTCCTTGTGCTGCGAATCCAGCCGGAAGAGGGAATATCGCTTAGCTTTCAGGCTAAAAGACCCGGCTCAAAAATTTGTATGAGCACGCTCAATATGAATTTCAGCTATAAAAGCATTTTCCTGGTTGATATGCCCGAGGCGTACCAGAGATTGCTTCTGGATTGTATGATTGGTGACCAGACACTCTTTACGAGACAGGATGATGTTGAGGTTTCCTGGCAACTATTTACACCAATATTACAGGCCTGGGAACGGGATGAGTCGGCGCCTCATAAGTATCCTGCCGGCAGCGAAAGCTTTGCAGAAGCAGACAGACTTATCGAATCGGATGGACGAAAATGGCGAAAGTTGCTGAAAGCTTGAAGTGGCGGATAAGGGACAAGTTTGGAATTGCAAACAGCTTTGTCGTGCCCCGTTGGATGCAAAAGATAATTTTGATTTTCTTGTTCCTTGGTACTATATCGCTGGTCAATCAAGCAGCTTTGTTTGGAAGCAACCCTCTTTCGCCTATGAGTTTTACGGGTTCTGCAATGACGACAAACAGTTTCGATCAAAGTATAGCACCTGAGTTTCCTGCAGTCCTGCAATGGCTTAACACGGACAAGGCACTGAGACTTGGCAAACTGCGAGGCAAAGTAGTACTACTTGACTTCTGGACATATTGCTGTATCAACTGTCAGCATATTTTGCCTGACCTGGCCAGGCTGGAGAAGAAATATCCTGATGAGTTAGTCGTAATTGGTGTGCACTCTGGTAAGTTCCTCGGCGAGAAAGACTCTGATAACATAAGGCAGGCCATTCTGCGCCATGAAATCAGGCACCCGGTTGTGAACGATGCCGAGATGCAGATATGGTATAGTTATGGCGTCCGTGCCTGGCCGACTCTGATTCTCATAAACCCCACAGGCAGAATTGTAGGCAGGCACAGTGGTGAAGGAGCCTTCAAGGCTTTTGACGGGGTAATCGCCTCGATAATCAGAGAATTTGATAGTAAGGGATTAATAAACCGCAGGCCGCTGAACCTTGCCCTTGAAATTGACAAGGCAAAGGAATCGATACTTTCATTTCCTGCGGGGATTTTGGCTGATGGGTCATCTGGGCAGCTTTTCATCTCCGATAGCGGCCATCATAGGATAATTTTTACCAGTTTGGATGGAAACATTCTCGATATTTGCGGTTCCGGCCAAAGCGGTCGTATTGACGGCTCGTTCGAGACGGCGAGATTCAATCGACCTCAGGGCCTTGCATTGTCGGGAAAGATGCTTTTCGTAGCAGATACCGAAAACCATTGCGTGCGGGCCGTTGATCTTGTGAAGAAAACGGTCTCTACACTGGCCGGCACAGGCAAACAGGGGCAATCTTTCAATATCAGGGGTATTGCTAATCTTACTGCTTTAAACTCGCCATGGGATTTGGAAGTCGTTGGCAATAAACTATATGTGGCTATGGCTGGGTCTCATCAGCTTTATAGGATAGACCTGCAGAGGAATACAATATCACTTTTTGCCGGAACGGGCGTTGAAGGTCGTATCGATGGGCCTCGGCTACAAGCTGCATTGGCCCAGCCTTCGGGCCTGGCTACAGATGGCAGGAGGCTTTATTTTACCGACAGCGAGAGCAGTTCTGTAAGATGGGTTGAGCTTCGTGGCAACGGTGTAGTAACAACTATAGTTGGGCTTGGGCTTTTTGAGTTCGGAGATCTTGACGGCAGGGGACCTAATGCCCGCTTTCAGCATCCGATAGGCGTAACATATGATAATGGGCTGCTCTACGTAGCTGACACTTATAACAACAAGATAAAGGTAATTGACCCACGCATTGCAACATCTAAGACCTTTCTTGGCAACGGTTCAGGGGGCAGTGCCGATAGCCCTATGCCGCTTTTTGATGAGCCGGGGGACGTCAGTTATGCTTTGGGCAAGCTCTTTATAGCAGATACAAATAATCATCTAATCCGAGTAGCAGATATCAAAACTGCCAAAGTTGTAACTCTCGAACTTAAGCAGGCAAGATAAGAGTTGGCAGACTTATCGAAGTCGGCTATCGGAAGTGGCGAAAGTTTTTTGAATTCAACATAAGAACTTTGTTGTTGGCGTAGGGAGAAAATAAAAAAATGTACGAACAGAATATACAAGACCAAACAACTTATGACGTCTCAATCATTCGGCCTGAGATGCGTAGCGAAGATTTTAAGATGAGAGGCCAATCGACTGGGACGAGAATACGCGTCTGATAATTGAAAAAGACCAGGCCGATGAATACGGACACATCCGCCAGTGGAAAAAAGTTCTTGATATAGACAAGGAAGTGGAAAATAAAATGATATGAACATCCTTCCTCAAAAAGAAGATATAGAATAGGAACCAAGTATATTATGACAAGAATGGATAATTATTATGACAAGAATGGATAATGTTAGCAAACAGGAAAGAAAAGTAGTTGTAATAGGAGCCGGTTTTGTTGGAACCACCTATGTTTATGCATTAATGCACACTGGCTTTGCAGGGGAGATTGTCCTGATTGACCTTGACCAAAAGCGTGTCAAGGGGGAAGTTATGGACCTCGAACATGGCTTGGCATTCGTTCAACCTGTAGAAATTCGTTCAGGTGATTACTCGGACTGTGCCGATGCAAACTTGATCGTTGTTACGGCCGGCGCCAAACAAATCCCGGGTCAGTCACGCCTTGAGCTTATCCGGCGCAACGCTGACATAGTTAAATCGATTTGCGACGAAATTAAAAAATGGGATTCTGATGCTGTCCTTATTATGGTGGCAAATCCTGTGGATGCATTGACTCAGGTGTCTTTACTACGACTCGGTTGGCCCCGCGAACGTGTTATCGGCTCAGGAACCGTTCTTGACAGTGCTCGTTTTCGGTCGATGTTGAGCCGGCATTGCGGCGTTGATACGCGAAACGTACATGCTTACATTCTTGGCGAACACGGTGACAGTGAGGTTGCGGCCTGGAGTATGACGCACGTGGCTGGTGTTCTTATGAAGGACTATTGCGCTATCTGTCGAGGGTGCGACCCCAAGAAGACACACGAAGAAATTACTGGTCGCGTTCGGGATTCGGCCTATCATATTATCGACTATAAGCGCTCGACGTATTATGCGATAGGCTTGTCTTTGACCCGTATTTCTGGGGCGATTTTACGAAATGAGCACAGCATATTAACGGTCTCACTGCTGCTGCAGGGTGAATATGATATTAATAATGTTTGTCTTAGTGTCCCCTGTGTCGTTGGGAAAAAGGGTGTGGAGCGGATTATAACGGCCCGGCTTTCTGAGGACGAACAGACGGCTTTGAAAGCCTCGGCCCAAACACTTCGAAAGGTCTTAAACAACATAGAGGTCTGATTTTGAACCAGAAATAAACTGTATTTATAGTACAATTAGGAACCGTTGTTTATGAGAATGGATAGACCGGTGCCGAAGGGTCTGAAGAAGTTCAGAAGATGATAGATAAATTAAACGAGGGCAAGTAAGGGCTTAATATTATTTGAAAATTGCTTATCAACCTTGTGGTGAAAAGTTTTCCTCTTTGCTAAGGGACTTCTGGGCGCAAGCTCGATTGATTAGGGAGCTCAACAATCGTACCCCAGGATTGGCTGGCGGTTTATTTGAACATTAAGTGAAAAAACTATGGAATTCGAGAACTTTTTAATAGCGTTCGGATTAACACTATTTGCGGGCCTATCAACAGGGTTGGGCAGTGCTTTGGCATTTTTTGCCAAACGAACTAACACAAAGTTGCTTTCTACAGCCCTTGGTTTTTCTGCTGGAGTTATGATATACGTTTCTTTCATCGAGATATTTCCCAAAGCAAAAGACAGCCTTGTTGCCGAATTAGGCCCTATCGCCGGATATTGGACTACTGTCCTGGCTTTTTTTGGTGGGATTATTTGTATCGCTATTATAGACAAGTTGGTACCAGACTTCGAAAATCCCCATGAAGTTCATAGAGCAGAAGAAATGGATGCACAAGACCTGGCAGACGAATTCCAAAAGCTATACAGAATGGGTTTATTTACGGCACTGGCAATTGCAATACATAATTTCCCTGAAGGACTTGCTACTTTCATAAGCGCTCTAAAAGATACTAAGCTCGGAATAGCGATAGCTGTTGCCATAGCGATACATAATATTCCTGAAGGCGTTGCTGTTTCAATTCCCATATTCTACGCAACAAACAACAGAAAAAAGGCATTCGTTTACTCGTTTCTCTCAGGATTATCTGAACCTGTAGGTGCATTAATTGGCTATGCTATTTTAGCTCCATTCTTTAACGACGTAGTATTCGGCATACTCTTTGCCTCAGTAGCAGGCATAATGGTATTTATCTCGCTCGATGAGCTCCTTCCCACTGCGAGAGAATATGGCCAGCATCATTTGGCAGCTTACGGATTAGTCGCAGGTATGGTAATTATGGCTTTTAGCTTGCTCTTGTTTTTGTAAATAGCAGGAACATTTGGAATATGATGCGTTCAAGTCAACAGTGCCTGGTGAATAAACGGCTGGTTATAATAAAGGATGTGCTTGAAAGGTTATACGCCAGGTACAACCATCGTTATTTTATAAAACCAGACCCGCTGCAGTTTGTATATCGGTATGACAAGCCCTCTGATATGGAGGTTATCGCCTTCTTGGCGGCGGACCTTGCCTACGGGCGGGTCGAACAGATTCAAAAAAGCCTGACCAACCTGTTCGAGCGTATGGGTGAAAGTCCGTATGCGTTTATAAAAGGTTTTGGCAAAGCTGAACAGAAAAAACTAAGCGGCTTTAAACACCGCTTCACCACAGACCAGGACATCTCGGATCTACTGATGTTGTTGAAGAAAGTCCTGGACCGATATGCCGGCATCGAGGAGTTTTTTATTCAGGGCTACAATCCAGGTGACAGAAATATCGTTCCAGCATTGTCGAAATTCTGCAATTCACTTCTTGATACGTATGCTGCTGAGCACAACGGAAAGACAAGCCGTGGGTTGAAGTATTTGTTAGTCAATCCCGCTAAGGGCAGTGCCTGCAAACGGTTGAATCTTTTTCTGCGGTGGATGGTACGTGATGATGATGTTGATACGGGGCTGTGGAAATCGATTGACAAGGCCAAGCTCATTGTGCCGATTGATGTGCATATGGGCAGGTTATGCAAGATATTAGGGCTTTATAATCGAAAAGTGGTTTCTTTATCAACAGCAATAAAAATAACAGAAGGCTTTGCTGAAATTGAGCCGGACGACCCCGCAAAATATGACTTCGCATTGTCCAGAATTGGAATTGTGGAGAACTGCAATGGTCAATATCGCAAGGGTTGTGAGTCCTGTGAGCTGCTTGGGTTTTGTGGTCCCGGTCGATGCGAATAAGAGAAATTTCCCAAAAAAATTGAGTATTTATGTGCAGCGATAAAGAAAAGATAAAAGTATTGTTTCTTTGTACAGGTAACTCGTGTCGAAGCCAGATTGCAGAGGGCTGGGCCAGGCACTTAAAAGGTAACGTCATTGATGCGTATTCCGCGGGGATTCGCCCGATAGGTGTCAGCTCCAGGGCAATAAGAGCGATGGCCGAGGCGGGGGTGAACATCTCAATGCACCAATCCCGGCATGTTGACGAATTCTCTGGAATTGATTTTGATTATGTAGTAACATTATGCGATAATGCTGCTGAAAGGTGTCCTGTATTCCGTGGTAAAACCAGAATTGTTCACAAGCCATTTGACGACCCATATTTTGCATCCGGCAGCGAAGAGCAAATTATGGCAACCTTTAAAAATGTGCGGGACGACATAAGAATGTTTATTGAAACACTGCCAGAGAGTTTAACTGGAACTGATACAAAATGAATTCAGAGCAATTAGAAAAATACACTTCTGCGATAACGCTTTCGGATATGGAAATCTTTGTGTTTCCGGAGCTGATGTACAGCCTGGTTTTAGCTAATATTATGAGCCCGATTATCTGGCAATGGCGGCAGCTCGACTGTTTCAAAAAACTGCAAGGCAAGAGCAGCTACCGGAAATTGATGCGGCTAAGGCAATTCATAATGGACGAGTTTGAGTTTAATCTTGACCTTGAGACCTGGGGACTGACGAGCAAAGCCAAAGAGCTCAAACGCTTTGAGAAGTTTATTTCGGCTGACGACATCGCTCAAAGCAACGCTCTGTTTGGGTACCAGGGCGACAAATATTATTTTGATGTGGATATTCGCCGGCACTTTGGTCTGGATAAATATGACAGCGATATCATCCCGTACTGGAAGACGGAAACCGTCGAGGCGATGAACGCCTTTCGCCTAAAAGAAGGTTACCAAACAGCAGCCGGAGAATGTGTATCGCTCGCGGCCCTTTATGCCGCTGCGGCGTTCATCGTATGTGGAATACCGCTGGAAGATATTTATATGATACTTACGCCACTTCATTCGCAAAACTTCATCGATATACAGGATGGAATTCTAACCAACAACAGAAGACTCGTTACGAAGACGATGTGGTTCAACGGCACTGCCATTTCCAACAAGGCCCAGCGGGCACTGCGTAACGAAAACGTTACAATCGTGGCCCACTCATCCGGCTATATACATTGTTTGTATAAAGATGCGACGATAGATAAAAAACTTTATCAGGGTTTTTGCAAGAAGCTCGATTCGTATTTATCGGTGGAGTTATCGCTTTCCGTCTTTGCAAATTTTTTGCGGTTCAATCGAGACTATCAGAAATTGTTCCAAGTCTGCCGCGAGTGTCATGGACAGGCACAATTCTTAAAGGCCGAGGTCCTTTTCCGTTACGAGCACAGCAGTAATTACAGAGTAGCCGACAAGACTTTCGATAAATTACTTGCTGAGATTTCGGATGAAGACTTTGTCCCATATCAACTGCCCGGTAGAATTCGCTGCGATGAGCTTGAGAAATTTATAGAAAAGCAAAAGCCCGACCTTAGAAGCACCAAGGGCAAAACGGCATTTAGAAAATTTGTTGAGCCGGTCATTCCTGATGCGCAGCGGTTTGTGGAAGAATTAGCCGATTTTATTCATATCGAAGCCAGGCTGCCGGCTTCGGACAAGAATTTTCTGCCCGCCGAGCCGATAGAAATATCCGTAGAGCAAAATAGAGAACAGATAATTGACTATCTGCATAAAGTGCGCCAAAGCAATCCCACTGCGGACCTTGCCTTTTATTCGTATCGTGATATGGAAAGCTGTAACTGGCTGCCGTTTGTTAAAGCAGCGGTGGAGCGCAACCCGGTCTCGGTCCAAATGGCAGAGGCGATGTCGGTTGAAGAAATATATGCGTGGCTTGAACAAATGAAAAATGCTTCGATTTACGATGGCAAGCGATTGGCGCAGCCCGATGAAGTGGCGAACTACAAGACCGGCGACGGACTCGAAAAGGCGTTTTTGTTAGCTAATGTAATCCGTGAAAGAAACCCTGAGCAAAATATTGAAATAATTACAGACCAGAATGATGTAATACTGAAGGGGCAGGGCGAACACCGGTTTGTATCCACCAAAGGCCTTAAAAAGCGTGTTGGCATCTCTCCGACCGGACGGATTGTCATAAACGACTGATACGGCAATTCGCCGGATCCCACGGAGTTGAGTTTATTTTTTAAAAAATCATTTTTCTGTTTTGTCAGGTCAAACAAAAAAATCGTATTTACGTATATAGGACTAAATTAGTCCTATATGAGATGAGAATGTTTATCGAGGTCGAAAATGGACGTTTTGAGACGAAATACAGATTATGCTCTACGAGCGATGGTAAATCTGGCAGGGCATTATGGGCAGGAACCAGTATCGACGAGGGACATAGCTCGGGCTGAGGATATTTCTTATGAGCTTGCCTGTAAGCTGATGCAGAAACTTAATAACGCCAGGCTTCTGAAAAGCAGTATGGGGCCAAACGGCGGATTCAGTTTAAGCAGAAAGCCGACAAGGATAAATTTGCTGGTAATAATAGAGGCGATTCAAGGGCCCTTGAGCTTAAACAGATGTCTATTGGGGCTGGATGTCTGCCCACGCCAGAAAGACTGCCCGATAAGGGGGAAGCTTGCCAAACTTCAAAAGTATATAGTCAATTATCTTCGTGGTATTACGCTGGATGAGCTGTTACGAAACAAAGGTGCGAAGAAAAAAGGTAAGGCAAAGAGTATTAAAAGGAGAAGAAGATGACCTTCGAAAAGGAAAGACCCGGTGTCCTTGAGGCGTGTGTAAGTAAAGGGCAAAAACTTGAGGATTTGGTCGAATACTCGAAGGATTCGATTGTTAGTAAGACAATACTGGATAAGTCAGCAGGAACAATCACGCTGTTTGCCTTTGATAAGGGCCAGAAGTTAAGCGAACATACGACACCTTATGATGCCGTTGTACAGGTCCTTGATGGATACAGTCATTTGACCATAGGCGGAGAAGACAAGCAGGTTACAACCGGAGAGATTATCATAATGCCGGGCAATGTGCCGCATGCAGTTACAGCCCGGGAAAAATTCAAGATGTTATTAACGATGATTCGTGCATAAGTACATGTGGATTGTCGGATAGTGGGAGAATGGCGGATGGTCAGATGTCCAGGACAAGACCAGAGATTTTGGAAGCCGGAAGATATTTTTGAAGTGCAATGTTTCGGCTGCGGTGGGGCGGTCGAGTTTTTCAAGGATGAGCCGAAGCTAAAATGTCACAAGTGTGGACAAATGGTCGTTAATCCGAAGATAGACCTCGGCTGCGCTGAATGGTGTCAATACGCCGAGCAGTGCCTGGGAGTCAGCATCGTAAAGAATTTGAGAGTTATGCGTGATAAGCTGACAGAGGAAATGAAAAACGTTTTTGGCGATGACCGGAAACGGATTGAACATGCACTTGCCGTCTTGGATTATGCCGAGCAGATACAGAATGTCAAAGGCGGCGACCCACTGATTGTCAGGGCGGCAGCGATTTTGCACGATATCGGAATTCACGAGGCCGAACGCAAGCAAGAAGATATTGCAGGAGATTATCGATAAGACATTTAAGACCGACGAGGGTCGTCGGATAGCAGCAGAGTTGTTTATAAAAAGTTAAAGTAAAAAGAACAATTGGAAAAAGAAAGGAAAATTATGTTTTGCTATCAATGTGAACAGACGGCAGGTGGTACGGGATGTACCAAAGTCGGAGTTTGTGGCAAGAATGAGGACATTCAGAGCTTGCAGGATACACTTATATTTGCGTTAAAAGGTATTGCTGCTTATGCGTATCACGCGCGGGAGCTTGGTCAAAAAGATGAAGAAGTTGATGCCTTTATGCACGAAGCGATGTTTGCAACACTAACGAATGTGGACTTTGATTTGAATCGCTATCTGGAACTGGTGCTGAAAGCCGGCGAGATGAACCTTCGTGTAATGGAAATGCTCAACAACGCAAATACATCCACCTTTGGCAATCCGACGCCAGCAACAGTGCCAACTGGCACAAAGGCAGGCCCTGGAATCGTTGTTACCGGCCATGACCTGCTTGACCTCTATGAGTTATTAAAGCAGACCGAAAGCAAAGGCGTTAACGTTTACACTCATGGCGAAATGCTGCCTGCTCACGGTTATCCGGAACTCAGGAAGTTCAAGCATCTTGTTGGTACCTACGGTACGGCCTGGCAGAATCAGAAAACAGAGTTTGACCAGTTCAGCGGTGCGATTTTAGTTACGACAAACTGTATTATGATTCCAAAAGACTCCTATAAGGACAGAATCTTTACGTGTGGGATAGCCGGTGCTTCAGGGGTCAAACACATTAAAAACAGAGATTTCAGTGAGGTGATTGAAAAGGCCTTGTCCCAACCGCCGCTTCCGGAGAACCCCCAGGGAACACTGAGCACCGGATTCCACTATACGGCTGTACTCGGCCTGGCGGAAAAAATCGTTGGGGCGGTAAAGGCAGGTAAGATTCGACATTTCTTCTTTATCGGTGGCTGTGACGGTGCCAAGCCCGGGCGAAATTACTTTACCGAACTTGCAGAAAAAGTCCCGCCTGATTGTGTGATATTGACAGCAGCGTGTGGTAAGTACCGATTGAATGCATGTGATTATGGTGATATTGACGGAATTCCCCGTTTGGTTGATACTGGGCAATGCAATGACTGTTATTCAGTCATCAAAATTGCAACGGCGCTTGCTAAGGCCTTTGATTGCGGTGTAAACGATTTACCTCTTTCACTCGTAGTCTCATGGTATGAGCAGAAGGCGGTAGCTATTCTGCTGACGCTTTTGTATTTGGGGATAAAGAACATACGGCTTGGTCCGAGTTTGCCGGCGTTTCTTAGCGAAAATGTTCTGAATGTACTCGTGGAGAAATTCAACATCAAGCCGATTGGCAATCCCAATGAAGATTTGGCCGAAATGCTGAGTTAGAAGGAGTTTCGAGATGGTCCTGCGAAACATTGTAAAGATTGACGAGGAAAAATGCGATGGATGCGGCCAGTGTGTTAATGCCTGCGCTGAAGGTGCCATGCTGCTCAGGCCTTACTCAGATTGCGCGACAGGCTATTTCTAAAAACGAAATCGAAATGAGCTTCGAAGACGTTACAATTGATTTACAGGGCAACGTCAGTCGTACTGAGACTATATAGAGTTATTAACTCATTTGAAAACAGGGGCTTTAATGGTTGATTTTGCTAAGTCGATAATCGTGGATTTTTGGAACACCTCAGCCGAGATGTCACCATATCTATTGTTTGGCTTCTTCGTGGCGGGGATTCTCTCGGTGTTCGTATCTCAGCGCCTTGTAGAAAGGCATCTGGGCGGCAGGGGGGTATGGCCGCTAATTAAAGCGTCAATTTTTGGTGTGCCGCTGCCATTGTGTTCGTGTGGTGTTATTCCGGTATCAATTTCACTGCACAAGCATGGAGCAAGCAAAGGAGCCACAGTATCATTTTTGTTGTCCACACCTCAAACCGGCGCCGACAGTATTTTTGTAACCTTAAGTCTTCTCGGCCCTGTCTTTGCCATTTTCAGACCATTGGCAGCATTCGTAACCGGCATTCTCGGCGGCACTCTGGTCGATGTGTTCAGCCGGAACAAAGAAGATGCGAACCGCCCACCGCAGGAATGTTCGGATGAGTGTTGCGCCGGAGGCAACAAGACAAGCAAAATTGTCAGAGGATTAAAATACGGCTTTGTTACGCTGCCGCGGGACATTGGCAAGGCAATGCTGGTAGGACTTATTATAGCTGCCTTTATTTCCGCCCTGGTGCCGGATGGTTACTTCGCAGAAAAATTGGGCACCGGGTTTTTCGCAATGGTGGTAATGATGTTTTTGGGCATACCGGTTTATGTGTGCGCAACGGCCTCGGTGCCGGTGGCGGCGGCCCTGATATTGAAAGGCCTGACGCCCGGCGCAGCGTTGGTTTTTCTGATGACCGGCCCGGCCACAAATGCAGCCTCATTTATAACTATCTGGAAAGCTTTAGGCAGGGCAACAGCAATTACATATCTGGCTACCGTGGCAGGGTGCGCTCTGTTGAGTGGCATCTTGCTTGACTACTTTGCTGCCGGCATCGACCTTGAAATAGCTACTCGGCATGGTTGGATGCTTCCAAACATTGTTAAATACATATCGGCTGTAGTTTTGTTGGCCATATTGAGTTTTGCTATTCTAAGCAAACGTAAAGGTGGTAATCGGGTAGACAGCGGTCAGACACACTAAGCATTTGTTCAACATTTGCCTTCAGATTGGCGTCAGCGAAATGGACAGGGACTTCTTACGTGGACTCAACCACAATATCATCGAAGTAACTGCCCATATTACCCCAGTTGTATAACGCTATAGTACCTGAAGACAAACTGCTGTCATTTACTGAGAAAACTGAGCTGCCGTCAATAGATACCTGCAATGTGGTGCCGTCGGCAACAATCTTAAGTT
>CAYQKF010000050.1:0-36105 GCA_964417935.1 uncultured Pirellulales bacterium | reverse complement strand
ATGAGAATCATCCTTGATTTGCTGTATTTGCTGGCCGGTGCGGTTTATAGCCCTGTGGTTATATACCGAGCCGTCAGGCACAAACGCTACAGGACCGGCTGGGACCAGAGATTTGGCAAAATCACCCGCAGAAGTCCCTCAAAAAAATGTATCTGGCTCCACGCCGTAAGCGTAGGCGAGGTCAACGCAGCCAAGACAATCATTAAAGAGCTTGAAAATAAATTCGGCGATTTCGAAACCGTAATCAGCACCACCACTGATACCGGCTTTGCCCGTGCGACCAACCTTTTCAGTAAAAATCACCAGGTATTCTATTTCCCCTTTGATTTTTCCTGGATAATGCGACGTGCGTTCAGCAATATTCGCCCGGCGATCTGTCTGTTGATGGAACTGGAAGTTTGGCCCAATTTTATTCAAATCGCACAGCAGTCAAACGTCCCCGTCATTGTTGTCAATGGCCGAATGAGTAACAAAAGTTTTTCCAGATACAAAAAAATAAAGCCAATCGCCAACAAAATCTTCCGAAAAATAAGTCTCATCCTCGCTCAGACTGAACAATACGCCCGGCGTTTCAAAGAACTTGGCTGCCTGGATGAAAAAGTAATCGTAACCGGCTCGCTGAAATACGACACAGCTCAGATCGCCGACAAAGTTGAGGGTAGCGATGCCCTTGCAGCACAACTCAATATTGGCAACGAAAGATTATGGGTTGCAGGTGCCACAGGAAACGATGAAGAAAAGATATTACTCGACGTCTATCAGAATCTAAAACAACAAAACCAGTTCAGCGACCTTCGCTTGGCAATAGTGCCCCGTAAACCTGAAAGATTCGACGAAGTTGCACAGCTCATAGAACGCAGGGATTTTCCCTTAATCCGCTACAGCCGGATAAAAAACAATACCGCCCCCCCGCAAGCCGACAATCAAATGATAATCTTAGGCGACACCATGGGTGACTTGCGAAAGTTTTACTCACTCGCAACGATAATCTTCGTTGGCCGCTCCCTCGTACCGATGGGCGGCTCTGATATGGCCGAAGCCGCCGCTCTCGGCAAATGCACTATATTCGGCCCACACGCCTTCAATTTCAAGCAAACCGTTGACGCACTTTTAGCCGACACCGGTGCCATTATGGTTAAAGACAAACAGGAATTGCTTCAGACAATGCAAAAATGCCTCAGTGAACCAGACTTTGCCCAGGAAATTGCCAAAAACGGCCAAGAAGTAATCAGAAAAAACCAGGGCGCCACCGCAAAAACTATAAACCAAATCGCTGCATTTCTCAATGATTGATGTCTTTGTCATTACTGCATCTCAATTTGTCACTCCCGCGAAACCTGTCCTGAGCGAAGCCTGCTCTGAGCGCAGTCGAATGAGTCGAAGGAGTGGAAATCCAAGTCTTATAAAAAATCGAAAATCCCCCTTGCTTTTTCCAACAATCTCAACCATAATGCTCAAAACAGCAGACCTTTGACCCTGTTCTTTGTATTCGGACTGCCCTGAGCGGTATCCTGCTAATTTATTTGGCAAAATGTTGTTGACTATATGATGGTTCGCTCGAAAAAAGAAATGTGATGACAGGTAAGGAATTCATAAACCGTCTGGCAAACGGGAAATCGGACATCATCCAGATACTTCTGGACATTCTCACTAAAACTGGTTCGCAATATTGCCTAATCAGAGGCCTTGCCGTAAACGCTTATGTTGAACCTGTCGTGAGCCTTGATTTGGACATCGTCGCGGCGGTTGAAGACATCGGAGCTATTTGCAGAGCAGCCAAAGAACACGGCTTAAAGGTTGAGCAATTCGAGCATAGCGTGAACATAACCAGCAACAGCTCTGACCTGCGGATTCGACTACAGGCCGACCCGCGGTACCAGAGCTTTGTTTCAACTGCGGAGGATAGGAATGTGTTGGGTTACAGGATGAAGGTCGCACGCCTTGAAGATGTATTACAGGGTAAAGTATGGGCGTATATGGATACGTCGCGGCGAAAGAGCAAACGGCAAAAGGATTTAGCCGATATTTTTCGCATCATAGAGAAGTATCCACAGCTTGAAGCATCGCTGCCACAAATCCTTCGGGAAGAATGGGATAAGCGATAGGACGCGAACTGTCTGCTCTAGCGGACGCGGGCAAGCCGCGCTGGTGGATTCTTACGTTCAGCGTTAGCGACGAACACTACGGACAGCGGGGCTGTTGAAAAACGTAGTTCGCGACTCGACTGAACTCGCCGAAGTGTGTCTTCGGTTTTATGTCCTCTGTTTTTTCGTCTCTTGTTATACGTTTACAACTCGCAGCTTCTCGCTGACGGTTTCAGGTCAGTTTTTGGATAAGGGATTCGATATGGTCAACGAATTTTTGAGTTTTATCGAGCCAGCCGGCAACATCTTCGGCTTTGAAGCGGACAAAGTCTGCGTAGTCGCCCTCGAGACGGCTGTTAAAAAGAACATCAAAGTGCCTTGAGAGGTCTTTCGGAATAAGGCCCGTCTTGACAAACTCACGGTGCATCAATGAGCGAAGATAGCCGTGTTTGCTTGTCGAGAAATTTCGCGTGAGCAGCAGCGCCGAGACTGCATAGAAACAGGCATAATAAAGTCGGTTCACGTAGGTGTTAATTCGACCAGCGTCAAACATTATTCTGGCTTCACCGAGGGTTTCGCGTGCGCGTTCCATTCGGTATTCAATCAATGCACGTTCTTCTTTAGTCATAAGAGAACCCCTTCACGATCAACGTTTTTACGGAATGGCATAGCACGGTAAAGAGGGGTATCCCACTGCTGCCTGTTGTAGGTCATCAGCGTGAGAACCGCACTGGTCTCCAGCTCAAGAGGAAGTGTTTGGTCAACAAACCTTTCTTTGAGGGAAATGCTAACCGGTCCGTCGATAAGCACAAGGATGTCATAGTCGGAGTATTCGTTGGCGTCGCCGCGAGCGCGAGAGCCATAGAGGATGACGTCGGCATCGGCAACCACCTGCCTTATTGCCTTCTTGCAGCGCTTAAGCAGTTTGATGTCTGCGTTTAACGGTTTCCAAGCATCAATAGGTATCACTTTAGCTACACTCTTGAACCAAACTCTTTTGAAAGTATATTCTAAAAGAACCGCAAGAGATTCTCACGAAATAAAGTGAAGATTTTTTGTGAAAAACCGAGCCGGTTAGTCCCGCAATTTTTTTGCCAGGGCTTTGATATGTGCTGGGCCGGTCCCGCAGCAGCCGCCGATGATGTTCACGCCGGCCGAATGTATTTTCTCAACCGCCGCTGCAAAATCCTCAGGTGATACCTTATAAACCGCTCGGTCTTCGACTAATTCCGGCTTGCCCGCATTAGGCTCGGCATAAATTATCATATCAGCCGACAGCCCCCGCACCGCCGAAACAAACTTCTCCGCCAGCTCTATATATTCATCAAGTGACACTGTGCCACAATTAAACCCTACCGCGTCAACCCCTAATGAGATTATTTTTGCAACCGCCGCTTCTACGCCAACACCCATCATCGTCTTAAAATCGTCGCCGGCCCTGTCAAAAGACATCGACGCAAGCACCGGCACCCCCCCGCCGACAGATTTCACCGCTTCGATTGCAATTGTCACCTCATCGAGAGCAGTCATCGTTTCGATAATAAAACCGTCCACACCACCATCCAAAAGTGCCTTTGCCTGCCGGGCAAAAGCTTCTTTCAATTCCTCCGGCTTTAAACTTCCCAAAGGCTCCAGAAAATCTCCGCTCGGCCCAATATCGCCCAATACATACTTGTTCTCTCCCGCAGCTCGTCGAGCTATTTTAGCGCCCACCTTATTTATTTTGATAGTCTCTTCTGCAAATCCATGCCGTCCCAAAGCATACCTATTGGCCCCGAATGTATTTGTAAGAACTGCATCACTACCAGCCTCGAAGTAGCTGCGGTGAATATCAAAAACAACATCAGGCGACTCGACATTTAGATAATCATTACACTTGCCCACTTCAATCCGCCTGTCAGAAGCGGATGTATCCATCCCGCGAGCAATCAACTGGGTTCCCATCGCCCCATCCAACAAAAATACCCCCCCACTTATTCTTTCTTTTAGACTCGTTCTGGACATAAACAAGCTCCGTTCTTCTTATTTACTGCCGTTGTTCAATCCACTTTTCACCCTCGTTTATCAAAATGTGCTTAAAACCTCGCGGCGGCGGGCGATCAAAGACTTTCTGTTGCCTCTCAGTGATTTTCTTCGGTTTTATAGACTTAAGGTCAAGAGTAATACTGAGTGAATCTTTAGCTTTGTTCTGCCCGTATGCGATAATCTTTATCAAGGCAGGAACAAAAAATCCATCAGATACCTCTCGGTAGCTATCCAGTTCTGTATAAGCTATAGCCCTGCCCTGTAAATCGAAATACACTATCTTTTTTACCAGATAATCGCGACTATAGATGTATATTTTCTTGATTACCACGCCCCGCTCTCGTCTTGTAAGTACATCAAAAGCGCCTTCATTCGACAAAGACCAATTCTCCTCTGCTTTTATCTCCGCAACTCCAAGTGCTTCAAATAAAGTTCTGGGATTTATCAAAAGTCCTTCGGAAGAATCCTGCTCGGACCATTGGCCCCACCAGTAAGTGCTGATTTCCTTTGGCCTTATTGACAGCCAAAACTCACGTTCGTTCGAGCCGAGAACTATCGCCTTGGGGCTAAGAGTCGCATCACCCCGCAGGTAGATTTCAATAGGCGGTTTCACCAACACTAAAAACGTAAGGGATTCTTTTTTTTGCTTCTTCTTGTCTGCATCATAATACTGCAAGAGACACCGACCCTTTGCTAATAATGGCACCGCATTTTGTGAGCGTGCTTTCAGAACAGACAACGCCCCGGCTACAGATTCTTTGCCAGGAACGACCTCAACCGGCTTTTGTATCTCGGGCGCACAGCCCACAAAAATCAGTACGCCTGTTAGAAGCGTATGTATCCATATTGCCGCAGCAAAATAAAAGTATAAACGTAGGTTGTAATGCTGATAATTCATTCTCTATAAATCCGTCTGTAATATTTGACCTATCTGTGACGATAACTGCTCGATTTGCTCCTCATCGAGATGTGGATTTGCCACCTCGACAATCTGTTTATCGCCTACTATTCTCAAACGCCAGATTTCTTTCCCTTCTTCGACTCTCGTCGCATCATACTTTAGCCGTCTTTTTCGCATTAAAATTAGCGCTAAAACAAATCGAAAATTTACTTTCTCCTGCTCAGTCTCATTTTCCAGCCGCTCAAAAAAAGCCATCAGCATCTGGTCATCAACGAATATCTGCTTTTTCTGGTCGGGATGCGGCAGCTTACTTTTCCAGTAACAAAACGCGCCCGGCTTTTCACTCTCCCAGTAATCAACGCAAAAATCCCGCCGTTGCAATCCTTCGCCGGTCTCCACCAGGGCACCGAAGTATTCTTCGCCGTGTTTGATTTTTCTACCCGTGCCGTAGCATTGCCCTAATGGCTTATTGATTTCCCACTCATCCATTTTTAGAGCCTTTTTGCAATTCTTGTGCTACTTTTTCCACTTCGCGCCAGACACGGAGCAAATTAGCTCCCCATATCTTTGAAATATCCTCTTCGGAGTATCCCCGTCTAACGAGCTCGACGGTAACATTCAACGCCTCGGAGTGGTCATTGAAGCCCGGAACACCACCACCCCCATCAAAATCGCTGCCGATACCAACGTGCTCGATTCCCGCAACCTTAACCGCATGGTCTATATGGTCCACAAAATCTGATATATTCGCTGGCGGGTATTTCGCATCAACTTCTTTCATTTCTTCCAGGAACTGCTCAATCTTAATTCTCCCCTCGTCCAGTTCCTCTTTCAAACCGCTTATCGCTTTGCGGCGCTCGGACGAACCTAATCTCAAAAAGCCGCCGAGCGCTACAATCTGAATAACACCTCCATTTTTTGCAAGCGCTTTCAGCTGCTCATCATCTAAATTCCTCGAATGGTCGGCAAGTGCACGACATCCTGAATGCGAGGCGATAATAGGCGCCTTCGACACCTTGATAAGATCATAGAAGGACTTTACAGAAATATGAGACACATCAGCTATAATCCCAAGCCGGTTCATTTCCGCAACGACTTTTTTGCCGAATTCACTCAGTCCATTGTGTTCTGTTTCCTTGTCACCAAGTTTCTCCCTCGGATTGCAGGAATCACAAATATCATTGTGGCCATTATGGCTCAACGTAATATATCGGGCACCGAGATTGTAAAACCTTTCAACATTTGACAGGTCTTTGCCAATTGCAAACCCG
Organism: uncultured Pirellulales bacterium; assembly: GCA_964417935.1. Lineage (GTDB taxonomy): Bacteria > Planctomycetota > Phycisphaerae > Sedimentisphaerales > Anaerobacaceae > NIOZ-UU13. The sequence goes on along the minus strand of CAYQKF010000050.1, from coordinate 29,824 downwards.
TTCTCTATGCCGATCATAATAACTCTTTTACCGGTTTTTGCAATCCGTTCAACCTCCCCCGGTGATGTGGCAAGATCACACCGGTCTGGATACATCTTTTCAGTCAGACGGTGTATCGCCTCAAACTGACCCATCGCAGATTTATATGCAATTTTGTATCCTTCGGCATTGCGCTTTTTCTGTCCGACGTAAACAGCCAGGAACACACCGTCCACACCGCCTTTATTCATTTTGACAAGGTCGCATTTGAGCTTGGGATTGTCTATCCCCGGGTCACATACCTTCGTGGCGTACTTGGAATTGAGAATGTCAACGTGGGTGTCAAGGGTTAGCGCCTTTTTATGAATCACCTTCGCTCTGCTGATGATTTGCTGCTCGGTTATCTGCTGCGAACAACCGGCGAAAATTATCAGTAGCGCTACCAGCAATAAAGAGGTTAATCGTTTGAAAAACATGCTCATCTCTATCAATAAATATTTCCTGGATAATCTAAACACGTCGCTGGGCTTATCCATCGCAATGGTATCCGAATCGGCCGATCCTGTACTCAATCCTTATTCAAATTTCAGCCATTCACTTATATTTTGTACCGTTTTAGGGCCTATGCCCCTGACTTTTTGTAAATCATTGCTACTTTGAAAGGCCGGATTTCCACCGTCTTTTCCACCGAAATTCTCGCGATACGCTACTATCGCCCCGGCGCGTGAGACACCAATGCCGGGCAATCTCACCAAACTCGCTATGGGCGCATCGTTTGGATTTATTCGGTTCTCTAATTCAATTTCACAGCTTTGACCAGACCTAACAAACTCAGAAACAAAACCCAAGGAAAAGCAAACCGCCGCGCACACACTGATAACAAACGCAAATGATTGAATCGTTTTTTGCCTGGCTTCTCTCATATCTTTTTGCGTCGCTCCTTCGAACCACAAAACACAAGCCAAGATTTACTTATCGGCTGAAAATGCCTTCGTGCAGTTTCTTCAACATTCGAAATGATTTTTTGGGCTCGAGCTGCGCCGTCAACAGACCGCTGTTAGCTATGACACTATCTTCTGTATCGGTGAGGTTCGAATATGTCACCGAGTTAACAAATTGTTTGCTAAGCGCTATTTTATAGAACTGCTCAATCCATTGTCCCTGCCGCGACTGGTTCCACTCCTCATGCCATACACCGGCAACCTTCCCATCTTGTAAACCGGCACCATTTTGGCTCGGTACTTCCACATCAGTTACATACAAGGGTTTGGCTATAGGCGCAAAGGAATCCAGAATTGCAGATATTTGCATTATATCCCTAACGTGCATACCCGACTGATTTTTACCTAACCGCACTTGCAGACCGAACGCATCGAAATTAATCCCGCTCTGCACAACCATATCCATATACACTAATGGCGGAATGCTGTTGGAGATTGTCGTATAATATTCGCCCCACGGGTTGCTGATTTCTATTATCTTCAAAGCCCTGTCGCTGCCCTGTTTCACTGCCATATTAGCCGCGCGGGTCATTTCCAAAATCTGCTCGAACCTGAAACCAAAATGATTAAACACATTCAAACCGCTTATCGCGTACCACGCACGAACAACCCCGCTATAACGAGCAACTACCTCTGAGATGAATCGATACGCAGTCTCCCGAATCTTCTCAAAACCCGCCCCGCTGCGCAGCAGCCACTTAGGCAGATACTCTTTGGAGAAACAAAGCAACGGCCCTGCGCTGAGCGTCAATTTCTCTTTACCAAGCACCTCAACACACGCATCAATCATCGAAAAATCATAACTGCCTTTATGAGACTCTATCTGAGCCCAGTTTATTGGAATTGCTACAGACCCGAACAATTCCAGAAGCTTCTCAACATATATAGGGTTATCAATCTCCATAGGGTCCACTCTGCACCCAAGACACCCTCGGCCAAAACCATGGCTCTTGCTCCTTGTCTCGAAAAGCGATTCCGCCTGTTTTATTGCCAGCTTTTCAGAAAAAACTATTGCTTTTTTAAGTGATTCATCTGCCAGTTTCGACGCAAGTGGTGAATCTGAAATATTCTGAATCGCCCGAATAAATAAATCCTGGCCCTCTTTGCAAATATCTCCTAAGCCCTCAATGTTGTTTAAAAACAACCAGTCCTCTCGCTTGTTAACGATTTGCATTAACTTTGCACGCGCTATTTCCACATTCAAATTATACGGACGCTCCCTCTCGGGCAAGCAGGTTGTTGGCAAAAGCACCTTGCCAAAACCGTCAATAGGCCACAGCAAAGCCAGTCCTGCCGTTTCCAGATTTGGCCTTTTACACTCTATAAAACCGTTTTTGAAGCTAATCTGAGCTCGGCGGATACCGATTCCGTCACCACCGAAAATATAAGCGCCGCATAATGTGAATTTATCAACAACCTTACCGTTCTTAAAAACCTGGAATTTCACTTTTTTTCTCAGCTAAAATCTTTTCGTCTCCCGATAATATCGGGATTGCGTAATGTGTATTGCGCAATACCTGCTGCCTCGTCTTGCGACGAGAGTCGCAGAGGCAAGCAACATACGCAATACGAATTATAGCAATTGCATCCTTAAACGCAACATCTCCATAAGATAAAATTTCATCTATAGATTTTGATTGGTCGTCGGCTCTACTGTTTTACGGCTCATTACCACTTTAAGGAAAGCTGTCATGCTAAAGATATTCTTCTGAGCACAAAACTCACTACCCATCTCGATGAAATTCGTCCTGGATTGGGAGCACTGGACTATGCTGCATTTTTGAGACAATTGAGCAAATTCCCTCATACTCCGCTAAATGTTAGAGCACTTACCAAACGCAGAAGAATACCGCCTGGCGGCCACACATATTCGTTCCGTTGCAAAAACAATAGGACTGTCCCCGGGCTGAAAAACCTGCTGCATTTTCCATATTGTGGTAGTATTCTGTAACACGCCTGTTAGAAGCGTGCGTTTCCGCATCTAATTTGACCGGTGGCAGCCTCAAGCGCAGCTTGGGGATGGCTCGGAGCAACTGCCAGTAACCACCACGCATTTTATCATGTTACAGACTGGTAGGTTAAATTACAACTATCACGGATACAGGAAAAGGGACTATTTGAGATGAATACATCCGCTTCAGGGTCATCAATTCAAAGCTATCTCGCTTTGACCACACACACGATAGTGTTTCATTTGAACTTCGTAGAGGAGATTGTTCTTCTCTATCAGTTTGGCTATCAAGCTGATTTGATTGAGTAAAGCTTCAATCAAGTCAATATTTATCAAGGTTGATTCAGGGCTGTATTGTGGCAGAGCAATAATCATATATCCGCAATTGCTGCGCTCGGTCGCCAATTGTGCAGCAATGACACTGCAATCATTTGCGCCGGTTACGACCGGCTCGGCACCGTCATCAATCTTAGCGCAAAGTTCTTTCAAAAACGACTCGCTGATATTCAGCTTGGCAAATTCTTCCGGGTCGCTGGGCCACTTGTTGCCCTCCCTGTCTATAATTACTACTATAGGCCCCCGCTCCGGCAAAACCTCAAAAATCTGCCGTGCAATCTGCTCGGTTAGCACAAAGCCGGGAGAACACAGCGACTCATATATATCCATTCGGTCAGCTCCTTACTTCGATTTTTGAACAACCTTATCACCAAAAACTTCGGTATAATTACACAGCAACTTTCTTAGCTGTGATGTTTTGGTGTAATTCTGCCAAAAAAGCATCCCGCACCAACTGGGTACGTGTGCAGCCTAAAAATGTGCTTTTTAGCCTCAAAACGGTGTTCATTAACAATTCGAGATGTTTTTTTAGACTTCTGAGAAGCAGAAAACCCCAATAAACGCCCAGAAACGTTGGTTTACGCTAAACACACACCTCTTCTGCGACAGAAGACAGAGGACAGATGACAGAGGACAGACTCTGACTTCTGATTTCTGACTTCTGATTTCTGACTTCTGAAGTACTTGGTGGGACTGAGTTTGAAAGTGAGTTTATAGGACGCAGCAGGCTCATTGCCTGAATGTGTACATAGTGCTCAGCAACAGGTCAATTGATGGTTGTCATTGCGAGCACCTCAGTCTCAAAGCGGCAGGTATGCGAAAGAAAATGCTGTCCCACTGTCACTGCGAGCCGACCAAAGGGATGCGCAGCAGTCTCAATCTTAACGACCCGAAAACCGTCTATTTTCTTAGGAGCGAAGCGAAGCAATCTCTATCGTTCGATGATGTGAGATTGCCACGGTTGCATTCTGCGGCTTCGCAATGACAGTTCCTCAAACCGCCCTCACGGAATAATAGGTACAAATTTAGAAATTAAGCATCGCTTTCAGCCTGGCCATTGGGAACTTCCTTCCGGGACATTCAGTTACGCGCGCTCCAGGAGTAGTCTTATGGCCATAAATACGGCTTTTCGGAATTCCATATCGCTGTTGGAGAAAGCGAATCAATTTCAAAAGCGACTGCATCTGTCGTTTCGTAGGTACTGTGCGATTGAAATCGCCAACAAGGCAAATTCCTACCCCATCTCTATTGGCCCAATTGTTGGCCGTCCCTCCACAATGAGCGCCGGGAATTTGTTTTCGCCAGCGAAACGTTACCTCAATCTGGCCGTCACCGCTGTCTATGCCGTTACCTATAACGAAATCGTAGCCGACCCCTTCCCAGTGCCTTTGTTCTCTGTGCATCTTGTCAAAGATAGCTGCATTTCCCTTTTCTGTCGCTGAGTGATGTACCACCACAGCAGCCCATTTTTTTTCCAACTGCGGAGGCGGTAACCAGTTTGCTGGTATATTTTTATAAGCACTCCCCCAGTCTTGTTTCGGAATTATAACCCTCGGCGGAATAAGTATGGACTCAGAGCCGGAGCTATGTACAATCTCCGGCACCGGCTCGCCATTGAATACACAACCGCCTAAAACAAACAAACAACTGCAAAAAATAAAAACTCTGCTAAACATCCTTCTCTTGATTTCGTTGGCAAGCAACTGCACTTTAAATTATACCTCTGTTTGGTCCTGGATTTTTGTCAGACGTGGTTTTTCCTTATATCTGACCATATACAAACTATTGCCTTGTTCGTTGAATTTAACCATATCCATATACGAGTTCATAAGCAGCAATCCTCTGCCCCCCGGCTTGTAAAGACCCTCACCGAATCGCGGGTCCGCTACTGATGCCGGCTCAAATCCCTCCCCCTGGTCTGTCATGGAAATCTCAATCTTATCCAAACCAACAAAATAGTCAATCTTAATCTTCTGGGTAGGGTCCATTTTATTACCGTGCTTGACGGCATTGAGAAAAGCCTCCTCCAGGGCCAAATGAACCGCAAAAATATCATCTTTATCGAAACCGTTAGCTTCGAGCTTAGAAAGAATCTGCTCGCACACATCGACAATAGCAGACGGCCTGCTTTTGACAACTATTGAGCAATTATTCGGTGCTTTTGATACCATAAGCGAAACAACCCAGCACCAATTGTCCTCTGCTGTAAGTCCACGGCATTGACCGGTTTAAATAAGCCTACCCGCCGATTCAATTGGTGCTGGGCGCCTAATCAGCTTAAGATAAATCCTCGACCGCACTTTCAACATCTTTATAAATATCGAAAGTTTTGGTCAGCCGCGTTATTTTGAAAATCTCGAATATCTTTGGGTTTATATTACAAAGTTTCAGTTGGCCATCGTGTTCGTAAATCCTTTTGCTGAGCCTTATTAAAAGTCCTAAAACAGCGGACGACAAAAACTGGACATTGCCAAAATCCAAAATCAGTTTTATTCCGCCGGAGGCGGACTCAACAACTGACATAATCGAATCCTGAAGCGCCTTAATGTCTCTTTCTTCGAGGATTTTTTCGTCGGTAAAAATAATTATCGTCGCTTTCTCGGCATACTCAACGCTTATTCTTGGCTTAATCTCAGCCATAGTAAACTCCCTAATAAAACCATAAACAAAACTGTCCGAAAATCCTATGTTAGAACACCACAGATGTCAAGTCTTTTGCATGTTGAGCCATTTTTTTGGGGGGGGGTTGTAAGCATTTTCACTCGAACTCAAAGACCGAATCCGATCTGGGATTTTGAAATTGGGTTTGATTGGCTTTGTTTTTTTCGAGTCTGAAGGCGTGCTTCATTTTCATAATCCCCTTGTGAAAAAGCGTTTGCGTTCATTATTACCCCCAGGAAATTGGGTTTGTTTTGCATAAAAGTAGTCAAATTCGACGTTGATTTTTCCACCCATGAACTATGAACTCTTTATTAGTGTGATTCTAATCCATTACTTGAATATATATTATACATCACGGCGGTTGGGCGTAAAGCATATTCTTAAAAAAAACTCCGAGACTCCCCACTGTATCCCGACCCAATTGGAACAGGTTTCAAGTGATTAATTATCTCAAGGATCTCATGGAACAGGGATTTCGATACGAGAAGGACTGTTTAAGTAAAACAGAGAGAACAAATTGTATCGGTAATGGAAATTCTGGAAAGAATCCGAAGCGATTCAACGTGAAAAGAACGAGAAGAAAAGAGATAACATCAGTACTCAAAGCTATTTTGTACTGCATTTTCTTCGTAAAAGGAAACCCCGGAAACCAAGCAGCAAAAGCGTGGTCGGTTCATGTAAACAACATATTTCAATCACTTGGTTCTCGATTATACCACTTGAGCCAACATTGCAAGTCCTCTCTCGCTGGAGGAACTGTTTTTCGTGTTATCGTAATCCAGTAATACTCATCAATAAGTTTCGGTATGGTGATGTAGGCTGGCTTATGTAATTTTCGGGGCAATTCCGCCAGTTCAAAACCATGTTTTTCACAGTCTTTTCTGAGGTCAAGAACGACGTGTTTTGCGTGTTTTAGGTAGCCTTTGTATAAGGCTCTACCAGAACCGTCGATTGAATTTCGCTGAATGAGTTCGTCCTTAATAGCATTATCCCATAGAGGAAGGTCTTTGGGTCTTAAAAAAAATAGTATCTTCGCAGCAGTCGTGGGGCCAAACGAAATTGAGCGTAACTCCCCATTTTTTTTAGTGGCGTATTTTACCTTACATTGCAAAAGTTCTTCATATGCCGCAGCTGCCAAATCCAAATCGTTCTGTTTCAGTTTATACAGATTCTTATTCTTGCCGAACAGTCTCTCAGCCCACTTCTTATGCCATATTTTTAGTTTCCTACCAGCTTTTTCGTGAGATACTTCCGGGCGCCGACAACCCCAATGACGGTTCAAAAGCTTGATGAAAATAACACAATCCTCGCCTTTGTTGAGATCAAGACTTTTGGCTGCTTTCAGAAAGTTCGCATATTCACCATTATTGATTTTATCGAATATGTAGCACGCAAATGCTAATTCACCAAGTGTCATAACGTATCTCCTTGCCTTTTTCTTCTCAACACCATCGCACTATTCTAACAATTAGCTGGTCAAATTCCATCGAAAGTAGTCATTAATTTTTTCGAGCACTTTTTCAAATAAATGTTCGTTTAGCGATTTCTTGGAAGTATGTGTACCAAGCACCATATACTTTCTCTTTTTTAATTCTTCGCTCAAAGCAAATTCAAGAGCAGCAACTGTATCACGAACAGGAGTATGCTTTTCCCACGAGCTTTGCTCGGGAAAGATAGGGCCGATGGCAAACATCTCGAATTTGCAATCCGAAGGTTTAATGCCCTTCTCAAGTAGACGCTTTGCCATTGTATTTCCTTTTGCATTTTCGCGTGAGTCAAGAAGTTGTCCTATCCGATTAAAGGGTGACGCTGCATTCGGAGAAGAACTGTCTCCAGTACGACCAACATACAGACACTTCCCTTTTGTTGTAGATATCTTCCAAACATAAAGCCAGAAGCCACGTTTCAAAATTTGTCCATCAAAGGACGTCCTATAAACTTCAAGCTCCGATTTGCTTTCCATCTTTGCACTCTTTTTAAAAAAATGTTATTGTTTTTCTTCTTGGCATCCCTTTGTCTCGCAACTCTCGGATGGTTGGCCCTAAGGGCTTTGTCTTTGGCTTCTTCGTCTATAACAATCCACAAGCGATATACTATCAAAATTCTGTCTGTTTGTCACAAATTATTTAGGAAATCCGAAGCACTAAAACCTAACCCGGCGTAGCCGGAACCAAAGAGGATAGATAAAAGGCTGACGCCTTAACGAAACCACCTTCCGCTGCTGCACATCTTCTCTGTTCGCATGACCGCAATCTCCCTTCCCACCCTCTTTTGAGGGAGGGAGATTGCTTTCTCTGTTACTAAAAGGCTTTGCCTCTGCTGCCGGGTCGATCAAACGCCACGCCAAATAACAACGATTTGGCATGTCGTTTGAAGCGCCCCTCGGTTTGTCAACTTCGAATCATCCATACACTATCAAAGTTAATATTGTCTCCAATAACAAACTAAACCGACACCAAAAAAGGTCTTGAACATAATATTCCAATACTATAAAAGAATGATATATGAAAACACCCCGTAAAGGGGAATATACGCTGTGAGTTCTGATGTGTTTTTCAAGCTTGGTGTATCTTGACGGAGATTAAGATGAAAATCAGTGAATTTCAACGTTTAATTTCCAAAAAATACGAAAAGCGAGACCGGCAAAGAGGCATCCCCGCCACGTTTATGTGGTTTATCGAAGAGGTCGGAGAACTCGCCACTGCACTCGCATCCAATGACAAAAAAAATAAAGAGGAGGAATTTGCCGATGTCTTCGCCTGGCTGTGCACACTGGCGAACATAAGCGATGTGGACCTGGAAAAGGCCTGTGCAAAATACACCGGCAACAATGTCAAAGGCTTCAAACCAAAATAGCACATTTATAGCTTTGAGTTCTTAGTGCTGAGTTTTGAACTCACTAAAAACTAAAAATTCATAACTCAAAACTAAAAATTCAAAACTAAAAACTAAATTCGTTGTCCCTCGTTACCAATCTCGTCGGGATGTTGAATTCCTGTATCCCTGCTGGCCGCCGCCAAAGCCTTGTAAAAACACCAGCCCAAGCCGCCTATGATGATTAGGAACACGACCGCAAGAATGACATAAGAAACGCCGCTCAATTTGTCGCGAATCGGTGCCGTTGTTTCCTCAATTTCCGCTCCATCCGCCAGGCCAATCAGGATTATCGCAATAGCTGCGCTTATGTCCATAGCTGCCATTATCCCCGCCCATCTTGCCAGCCAGGATGCCTGGCTTGTAGAAGTGTGGTGCTTATCAAGAACGTAGTTGGCCAGCAGCATAGCAGCCACGCCGCCGATCAGCGACAGCCAAAGGATGACCTGTTTTACTGTCTGAGGCATCGGGACCGTAAGCCAAAAAACGAGCAAAACTGCAATAATCAAAGTCGCCAAGAACGCTATTGCCCCTTCAGAACTCCCGCCGATGACCAGTTCCTGTTCGGGGCGATGGGGTTCTTTGATATCCGTCCGGCCCTTGGCCAGACTTAGAATAATAGCAACGACAGGCACTAACGCCACAACTCCCAGCCCGACACAATTTGTCAATATCCAGTCACCCTCCGGCGTTCTCAAGAATCCTTCCCCGCCGATGTCGTCAAAAAGCTGCCAGAAGAAAAGTGTGCCAAGAAAAACAGGAATCACCAGGCGTATAAGATAGTCCCACCATTTGCCCAATTTCCAGTCGCTTCGGCTGTTTGCGTGGCGTCGCAGCGTCCCAATCCGCCACAGCCAGCCTAAAACCACGCACTCCAGCAGCCCCATAAACGCTATGCCCCACGTGCCGTTGACAAAACCGTCGATGGTGCCAAGCCAGTTAAATCCTCCCTCGGTGATATAAATCAGACCGAACAGAAATCCCACGACGCTCATCACGGGCAGAACAATGCTCCTGCGCCATCCGGTTTTGTCAACAATACTCGCCAGAATTGATTCGGTCATTGAAAAGGCCGAATCAAGCCCCAACGTTACAAGTGCAAAGAAGAAAACAAAGCTGAACCACGCCGAATAAGGCAATTGCGCCAGTGCATACGGAAACGCCACAAAAGCCAGTGAGGGACCCGTTTCCGCAACTTGTTCGACTGCAACCGGATTGTCCCCCAGTTGAGTCACAAAAGCCATTCCACCTAACGTGGCAAATACTGCGAGTCCCGCTACAAAACTCGTCGCAAAATCTGCAATACTAATGATGGCCGCATTGTTATTAATATCACTTTTCCTGTGAAGGAAGCTGGCGTACGTAACCATAATACCATAAGCAAGGCTCAATGAAAAGAATACCTGACCGAACGCGTAGCGCCACGTTATAGGCTTTGCCAGTTCGGACCACACGGGGTCGAGATAATACGCCAGGCCCTGCATGCTCCCTTCGAGGGTCAGGCCTCGCACCGTAAGGATCAGCAGCATCAGCCACGGCAGCGGAACCGTGAGCCAGACGATTTTACCAACCAGGCGCACACCCTTGAAAATACAGAAATACATCGCCGCCCACGTAATGAGCAGCGGCCAGACTATGTTCCACCGGACAGACCCAAGATAAAAACGCGCATCCTCGATGTTGACCTTGCCGAGATATGTTTCGTTAAAGAAACTCTTAGTCTTCTCGACACCTTCTATACCCTCGCCCGCCCAGGGCAGCTCCCCGCCGTTAAAAATCCCGACGATGCTGTACCACAGGAAACTGAAACAATACGCTAAAATCACCGGGTAATAAGTGACTATTACAAAAGCCAGAAGAATCCCCCACCAGCCGACCATCTCAAAGCGCCTATGCCCCCGCTTAAAAGCATCAGGCGCCGCCCGCTGCGTATAATGGCCGATACTAAACTCAAGAATCATAATGGGGATGCCAACTACAAGAAGAGCAATGATATACGGAATCAGAAATGCCCCGCCCCCATAGCTGTAGAGTTTATAAGGAAAGCCCCACAGATTACCCAGTCCCACGGCCGAGCCAATCGCCGCCAGAATAAATCCGCCACGCGTCCCCCAGCTTTCTCTTTGCTCTTCCAAAAGCTCAGCCATCGCTGCTTATCTTCCCGCTTTCATTGCTCGTAATTTCCCGGCTACGGCTCGGGCCTTCGCCGAGACGAGTGTTCTTACGCTTTTACGCTCTTATGTTCTTTCGTCTTTTCGCTTCTTTCTTCTTGTGCCTCTATATTCTTATCTTTTATTCCGAGCAACTCCAGCGTGTCACGTTCGACGATGTTTCGAATACTACCTCGCGGAACCGTCGGCAGATTCGTGTCAGCCAAAAGCATATTAAAGCCAAGCAGCGTCTCGATGCACTCTCCAGCGTTGCCTAATGGGAATCCACTACCGAACAGCAGTTTATCCATCACCCCACGCTCGTACGCTGCCACCACTGTATTGTAAGTTTGCCAGACGTTGTTTGGCATTATCGTCAAATCCGCATACACATTTTCGTGCTTGCCCACTACCGACAATGCCTGCTCAACAAACGGCATACCCATATTTCCGATGATAATTTTCAAAGCCCCAAATTCCCTCGCAACCTCATCCAAAAGGTATGGCTGTGCATAGTCCAGAACGGCATCCGCTCTAAGAGTACAATCACCGTTATGAAAGAAAACCGGAAGACCAAGCTCTTGTGCCGATTCATAAAACCGCATCGCCCTGCTGTGAGCAGGGTGCAAACCATACGCAGAACAATGTAAAACCACCCCCTTAAGTCCCAATTTATCTTTGATAAGCTTCAAATTATTAACGCCGATTTTATCTTTTATCGGTTCTACAACTGCAAAGCCGACCATTTTCTCTTTGTGCTTGTTCACATACTCGGCCAATTCTTTATTGACTTCTTCGCTCTCGTCGCGGCGAAGGCCGCTGCCGTAGCCGGGCGGCCCTTCTGCGGCAGCTAATACTATGCACGCATCTACAGTCTCCGCTGCCGCTAAATGCTCAGACATCTCAACATCATCCGCTCGTCGCGGCGAAGACCGCTGCCGCAGCCGGGCAGCACAATTTATATGTGTATGGCAGTCAACTATCATTTCTCGACACCTTTAAGAGTAGTGAGTGAACTAAAGTTTGGAGTGCCTAAAGTGCATAAAGTTTAGTAAGCTCAAGAATAGCTTTATTTTTCAATAATCGGTTTTTTATAACTTTAGTTCATTTTAGGCATTTTAGTTCACTTTAGGCACTTTCCTATCCATAATCAATTAAATTGCTCTCGTCAAGGATAAATATTCCCACCCCACTTAATTATATCGGCACTCAAACGCAAGAATCTTTCATCTTATCTTTTGCTCTTTTGCCGCAGAAACTACAGCCCAAAGAACAATATGTGGTTACTGGAGAAAAACCAACAAGGCAACTGCAAAGCTAACCTGAGTCACCCAATGTCCACTTTATTCCTCTCTCCTGCCTCATTCGGTTTTATCTTATTCTCTGCATTTCATATGTTATTTTCTTTCATAATTTCTCATCCAAAAGTACCTGCCATCCACCGGATTGTTTAATAAATAACTCAAACTGTCAAACTGACCGGTCTCAAGCTGTCATGCTGAGCAAAAAAAAGCCTTTGGCCCTGAATTAGCCGAAGCCCTGAGCGAAGCCGAAGGGGAAGTCGAAGCATCTGACCTTAGCGAAGTACAATCGCATTACGAGAACATGAGATTCTTCGCTTCACTTCGTTCCGCTCAGAATGACAAACCGTGTTATGCTACTGTTAATAAAATACTTATAACTATTTCTGTGACCAAATTGGTCAGTCTGAGTAAATAATAACCTTTCTGCACACAGCTTCAAGAGGTGTTTTGCTTCTGTCACGTAATTTTTAATTCACCAAGGCCCGATAATAATCGTAAAATCACATCCCAAAGCAAAATTGGCAACACGCAATCCGCAAATCACAATCCACTTGCCGCTGACGACTTACGCTCACCTTTCAACATCGGATATTTGATATTCATTTCTTGACGTCACGACCCCGGCAACATAAAATAACGCGCAATTATTACGCCAACAGCAAACGCAGAGAAAAAACCAAAAACTGCGAAATTGAAAAACAGAGCAACAAAACAAATAGATAAATTTTACATTTTAATTTTTGAATTTTTCTATATTGTTCTGCGTCTTAATAGTAGAATTACTCGGTTGAAACCAGCCCAGCACCAAAAGAGCTGCGCTCAGTCGTTTTTGGTGCTGGGGTGGTCTTGGGTCTTTAATTATGGATTGTCCGGTTTGCAAAAATGCGATGATCACCCTTGAGCTCCAGGATGTCGAAATCGATTATTGCACTGACTGCGGCGGCATCTGGCTCGACGCCGGCGAACTCGAACTACTGCTCGGCAAGCCTGAAAAGGCCGGACAATTGCTCGATTCATTCAAAATCGATTCCAAGGCCACCGAAAAAATAAGAAAATGTCCCATATGTAACAAAAAAATGCAAAAGGTCATTGTCGGCTCTTCAAAACCGATCTTGCTCATCGACAAATGCCGAAAAGGTGATGGCCTTTGGTTCGACAAAGGTGAGCTGCACGATATCTTCGACAGAGCAAAGTTAGACAAAGACAATAAAATCCAAAAGTTATTGGCTGACATGTTTGGCCATAATCAAAAAGATTAAAATTTAAAAGCGCACTATGAAACAACTCAGTTTACGGCTGATATACATTCTCCTGTTGGTCCCTGCTCTGTGGCATCTGACAGCCCAGGGAAAAACGTCCCAAATCCAGGGGCCGCAGCCCAAAGGTTATTCCATCCCCATCATCGATCTTTCGCAAGAAACCGACCGCCAGATTATAATTGACAGAGAACCCGGCCAATATCTGGGACATCCGACCACCGTTCTGCTGGAAGACAACAAGACGATTATCACAGTTTATCCAAAGGGCCACGGCCGCGGCGCAATCGTTATGAAACGAAGTACCGACGGTGGACTGACCTGGTCGAAACGCCTCAAAACTCCGGACAACTGGTCCACGTCAAAAGAGGTGCCGACCATCCACAGAGTCATTGACAAGCAGGGCGTGAAGCGATTGATTCTATTCTCTGGCCTGTACCCCATCCGTATGGCTGTTTCACAAGATGACGGCTGGACATGGACGCCGCTGAAACAAATTGGCAATTTCGGCGGCGTTGTCACGATGGCCTCCGTCGAGAGACTCAAGAACGGCGATTACATGGCGCTCTTCCACGACGATGGCCGATTCCTACGTGGGCGCGGCAAACGTACCAAATTCCAGGTCTTCAAAACGATTTCAAAGGACGGGGGCTTAACTTGGGGGCAGCCCGTTATCATCGCTGAACATCCGACCGCACATCTTTGTGAACCCGGCCTAATACGGTCGCCAGACGGCAATCAAATAGCGCTGCTCCTCCGCGAGAACAGCCGTAAGTTCAACTCCTTCGTCATATTCTCCAATGACGAAGGACAAACCTGGATAAAACCACGGGAGCTTCCCGGCGCGTTGACCGGCGACCGCCACACCGGCCGGTACGCACCCGACGGCCGGATATTCATAACATTCCGAGACACCACGCACATCAGCAAAACAAAAGGCGACTGGGTCGGATGGGTCGGTACTTATCAGGACATTGTCAACGGACGCCAGGGCCAATACCGAGTGCGTCTTATGGATAATACCAGGGCTGCTGACTGCGCTTATCCGGGTCTCGAATTGCTGCCGGATGGCACCTTCGTTACTACGACATACGGCCACTGGGTCGAAGGCCAAGCTCCATTCATCGTTAGCGTCCGCTTCAAAATGGCCGAACTCGATGCTAAAGCTGCATTACTGCCGAAGCATACCCAACTTTTTTATCAGCGTAACCAAGGGCTACCACGTCTATCGCATCCCAGCCCTTCTGGCGATAAAAATGGATTGGAAAAGTCTGGTAACTCGAAAAAGAAAATGAGTATAATATCCCAGTACAAAACATAAAATCAAATTGAATGAAAGGAGAAAATTATGAGTACCTGGATGATTATATGTATCGTCATTGCCGTTATTGCTATTGTCGTGGCATTAGTAATGAAAAAAATGAAATCGTAAAACCAGCAAAGCACTTTCAATAAAGGGAGAAAACCTATGTCAACGCTGCTCGTTATTCTGGTCCTGCTTGTTGTTCCGGCTTTGTTCATTATTTTTGCCATCGGCATCTACAATGCTTTAATTCGCCTTCGCAATCAGGTCAATAATGCCTGGTCACAGATTGACGTCCAGTTAAAACGCCGGCACGATTTGATTCCCAATCTTGTCGAAACAGCCAAAGGCTATATGAAGCATGAGCGTGAGACTTTTGAGGCCATAACAAACGCAAGAAGCCAGGCTATGGGAGCAAAAAACGTCGCTGATGCCTCAAAAGCTGAAGGTGCTCTCGGCGAAGCGCTCAGCAAATTCATGCTGGTCGTCGAGAATTATCCTGACTTAAAGGCGAATCAGAATTTCCTCTCGCTTCAGGAAGAGCTGACCAGCACCGAGAACAAAATCGCTTTTTCCAGGCAGAGCTACAACGACCAGGTCTTGTTCTTCAACAACAAGATTCAGATGTTCCCCTCGAACATCGTTGCTGGCATGTTCAAGTTTGACAAACGCGATTTCTTCGAGATTGAAATCGCCGCCGAGCGAGAAGTCCCAAAGGTAAGCTTTTAATAATTTAGTTCCTGTTGCAGAAATAGTATTTGTCAGTATGTGTTTAGCCAGACAACTTAATCAGCAGTTTCCTTATGTGGCACGGGCTTCCAGCCCGTGAAAACACGGCCAAGATGGCCGTGCCACCAATAAAACAACTGAGGCTAAACACATACGAAGCGGGAATCCAGCTTTTTCACTCTGAACCCCTGCTACCCGCTTCGGCGGGGACAAGTTTACACCTGCGAGGGACCCCGCCTTGCGGGAACACAAAGCAGGTGCAGGGGTAATATTGTTGGTTTTTGTTTTCTGCAACAGATACTATTTAGCTTTGCATTTTATTCGAACTCAGCGTGGCACCCTCAAGCTTGCTTGGGGGTGGCCCTAACAAGTGTTGAATCCTCAAACTTATTTAGGGGTGTTGCTAAAAAGGGTGGCAACCTCAAACTTGTTTGGGGGTGGTCTTAGCCGAGCTATGAGTTACAAACCATGTGGGAACTTATTAGAGCCAACAAGAGAAACTCCATCGTCCTGATGGTGATAATGGCAGTGGTGCTGCTGCTCTTGGGTTTTATCATTGGCCTGGCTTTTTCCAGCTCCTCTGCAGGTGGTCTGTTCGGCCTGATGATTGCTTCGGCGATTTGGCTCGTGCTCACTTTAATAAGTTTTTCAAGCGGCGACCAAATCCTTCTGGCTGCAAGCAAAGCAAAATTAGTTACCCATGATGTGCATCCTCAGTTGTTCAATGTAGTTGAAGAAATGAAAATCGCTGCAGGTCTGCCTGCGATGCCCAAAATCTACATCATCAACGACCCCGCCCCTAACGCCTTTGCGACCGGCCGAAAACCCGAGACCGCATCGGTCGCCGTAACAGCAGGCCTTTTAGCCCGACTCAACCGTGATGAGCTCCAGGGTGTCATCGCACATGAGATAAGTCATATCCTCCACCGTGACATCCTTTTTGTAACACTCGCCGGCATAATGCTCGGCTCAATTGTCTTACTATCACAGGTCTTTCTGCGAGGAATGTTCTATAGCTCGATGATGGGCTCGCGCCGAAGATATTCATCCGGCGGCAAAGGTGGCGGCCAGGCACAGATTATTATGCTGGTAATCGCAATAGTTGTCGCAATCCTGGCCCCGATAATGGCATACCTGTTATACTTTGCACTCTCGAGAAGGCGGGAATACCTCGCCGACGCCGGCGGCGCCAGATTAACTCGATACCCTGAAGGCCTTGCCAGCGCACTGGAGAAAATTGCCAACGACCCCTCACCCCAATTAGCTACCGTGAACAAGGTAACCGCACCGATGTATATTGCCAATCCTTTCAAGAAAAAGAAGCAGAGAAAATTATCCGACCTGACAAGCACACATCCGCCGATTTCCGAAAGGGTAAGGATTCTGCGCAATATGACCCACGGCGCATCTTTCAAAGACTACTCAAATGCTTTTGCAAAGGTAACGCACACCAAAACGGTTATCCCCCCTGCCGCCCTGACCAAAGAGGATATTGCATTGCGAGAAGCTGAAGTTAAAACCAAAAAAGAGCAGCGCAAAGAAACCCAGATGCACCAGGTCGGCGACATTATGCGAAGGGTAAATCAGTTTGTTTTTTTAACCTGCCTCTGCGGCCTAAAACTAAAGATACCACCGAATTTCAAATCCAATAAGGTTACCTGCCCACGCTGCAAGAGAAAACTGGATTTACCACCCCGATAAATTTGTCACACCAATGTTCACTTTGCGGTAACTAAAATATACTCCTTATCATCAGTAAAAATCCAAGGATGGCAAAAGGAATACCAACCGGTGCACCAGCAACCGTCATAGTAAATGCAATTCCCACTACCATCAAGACTACTGCTAATAAAACCCCCAGCAATCGCCCGGTTATATTGAGCACTAACGCCAAAAAGTCCCACACTGCAAAAAAAGGCCATAAAAACCACGGCGCTGTTTTCTTTGTCAACATAACTTCTCTCCACTTAGTCCTAACCGGCGTTTCTTTATAAAAAATCCTCTTCTTCACAGGCCGAATCGACTTTCACAACAACTCCATCAGTCGCTGAGCGTAATTGTCCTGTTACACATTCAAGTTGGCTGCAAACAGCTCCTCGACCGACTTGGCTGCAAACAGCCCATCGACCGACGGCCGCATCAAGACTATGATTGTAAATACCCCTAAAACTGTACCAAACGGCATGAATATACAACTGATCGCAGCCATCACTAAGCAGAACATATAGCGTTTTCTCTTCGCAAGGCACCGGCCGGCAATAATTATACAAACCGCAAGTGTCCAGCCTATGAGTATTGCAACCATAGCAATCATAACCAACAACACACCAGCAAATCCCGGTACACCATCGATAGCTCCGACAAGCATCGCTACACCAATACTCAAAAGGATAATGGGAATACATGCGAAAAAAGCTGCCAGTCCCCCAACCACATAATGAAAAACAGAAAGAAGTTTTAAATATTGTTCATCCTGATTCATAGATACTTTTCCTTTCCGCTTTATTAAGGGCTTCTTTTTCCCCTTACCCTCCCAGGTTCTCGGCTCTCTCTCCATCACTGGCTCTTTTTTACCCTCCAACCCTAAAACCTCACCTCTCACCTGCTCAATTTGCAGACCAAAATTCATAAGAGCTTGAGCTGCCATCCCTTCGTCCTCTCCCAGCAGGCCCAGCAAAATGTGTTCTGTGCCGACGTCTAATCTTCGATTAAGTTGTTTTTCCATCTTCCTCATTTCTTCAATGGCGTATTCAATCACCTTCTTGGCCCGCGACGTCTGCGGTAGCTTGCCCATCGTAACCCTATCCGGGCCTCTCTTGAGCAGTCTCTCAACTTCAGACCGGAGCGTCTCTATATCCACACCAAGGTTCTTCAAAACCGTAACACCTATTCCACTGCCTTCTTTAATCAGCCCTAACAAAATATGCTCGGTTCCTATGTATTCGTGATTAAATCGCTGGGCCTCCTGGTTAGCCAAAGCCATAACCTTGCGTGTACGGTCTGTAAAACGTTCAAACATATTAAGTCCTTCAAGATAAAATTTTCAGACTCTGTGTGTACACATCTTCAATTACTCTATCCCGCTACTTAACTTTTTCTCAAATTATACCAAATCTAATCTCGGCCTTAATTCCTTTTCCCGAACAAGAATCCCTGTAATCTATGGTCCACAACTCAAAACCCTGTCCTGAGCGAAGCCGAAAGTTCTAAATAGTTCCTGTTGCGGAAACAGTATTTGTCATTCCCGCGAAAGCGGGAATCCAGTTTTTCGCTCTGGACCCCCTGCTTTGGGTTCCCGCAAGGCGGGGTCCCTCGCAGGGGTATCATCGTCGATTTTCGTTTTCCGCAACAGATACTAACTAAAAACTAATACTCTCGCCAGCCGTCAAAATCTTCACCTCGCATCCTGCCAGGGCTGCGAATTTTTCAGCATCCTCTTGTTCACCAATGATATCACCCCAGTGATACGGTATAGCCAGCGCGGGCTTAATATACTTGGTCGCTTCTGCTGCCTCCTCTGCGTTCATCGTGTACGTACCACCCACAGGCAACAAAGCAACATCGATAATATATTTAAGATTCTTAATTTCCTCCGTCAGGTCCGTATCACCGGCGTAGTAAATCTGCTTTGACCCTATTTCGATTAAAAAGCCGACCCAGTTGTTCGCTTTCGGATGAAACGCCTTGTCAAGATTGTACGCAGCCACCCCTCTTATCCGAACATTCTCCAATTCGATCACTAATCCGGGCGTCATTGCCTCTCCGACTTTTTCCTTTGCAACGATATCTGCCGAAGCGATAAGCTTCGCATCAGGCCCGCTGACCTTAAGAATATCCTCCGGCGAGTAATGGTCGTGGTGACTGTGACTGACAAGCACCAGCGTCGCATCACCGGGCGACTCCTTCAATTTCCACGGGTCGATATATATGACGGTATCCTCGTAACAAATCTTAAAACTCGCATGCCCCAGCCATTGTATTGTAATACCCACAGCAGCCTCCTTTCTCGTTTCTTCTTTTTCCTTTGTTTCTTTCGTTTCTGCCGTTTCTGTGTCCAACTCCTCTTTCTTGCATCCACAAAGAACTAATCCAAAAATCACAGCTAAGATTAATAATTGTAAACCTCTCATAATTTGCTCCTTGTCAGTGAACCAATAAAATAGAAGTCACCTCATGGCTTTCAAACCATAAAATATCAAAGAATTACCTTTGGCGAAACCAAAATCTTTTAAACCGTCATGTTTGTTATATTAAAAACCCTCGCAAAATGTCAATGTGCGGTGGCATTCTGAGCGCAATTAGCCTTTAGCCCTGAGAGTAGCCGAATGGTCGAAGGATT
Organism: uncultured Pirellulales bacterium; assembly: GCA_964417935.1. GTDB lineage: Bacteria > Planctomycetota > Phycisphaerae > Sedimentisphaerales > Anaerobacaceae > NIOZ-UU13. The sequence continues at coordinate 9,941 of CAYQKF010000050.1, read as the reverse complement.
TAACTCAAAACTCCTCATCGCCATTTGTCCTCTGTCGTCTGTCTTCCGTCCTCTGCGCCACACAATAATCAATATCGCAGATCCGCCCATGGCGAAATCATTTATCATTTAAAAAAGGGCCTATACAAAAAATCAGTATAGGCCCTGAATTGCCTGCACTTGCGTACCTGTATTCGTATTACCACAGGTACGAGTAACCGCACCTGTGACTGCGTTACCCTCGTTCTTGCTTTCGCAATCCGCAGTCCGCAGGATGCCTTTCGACAGATGCCAACCGTAGGGGCAACCCTGCGTGGTTGCCCTAATCTCTAAAAGGGCAGACACATAGGTCTGCCCCTACTAAATCCCGGCTTACGGTGCCGGTTCCGGTTCTTGTGCCGGCCGATATAGCCGAATATCATCAAATAACACCATACCTGAACCGCCGGCCTGAAGATTGTTCTTATCGCCGAAACCAATAGAAATCGTATTGACATTGGCAAGGTTCACGCCCTGAGCTGCAAACTCCTGCAAGTCGATAGTCCATTCCGTCCAGGTATCTATCTGCGCTGCACTGGGATTATCGTGATAGACCACCGCGCTGTCGTTGAGAGTAACATACATCAACTCGGCGGCATTGCTGACTATGCCAATATCCTGGTTCATCCACTGCGCACCAACCGTACCGGTAGTACTGACATTGGAGAATTTGGCCTCGCATACTTTGGAAGTATTATGCGACGTCAATGCCAAACCTATATAGACATTTGCACCCATTGGGATGTTCATCGGTACACCCGCTACCACCCAGGTAAATCCATCAGCCGAATAAGAGACCGTAAAGCTACTGGTCGCGTCACGCTCTATTTTCACCCACTGCGGTGCTGTGGCGTCTGTTATTGTCTTAGTGGTGCTGGCCTCACCTGTTATCGTGCGATGCTGGAAGGCAACTCCTTGCGTGGGTGTAACTACCATTGCGGCATACACCGAATCTGCATCTAACGTTTCCCGAATCATCACACCAGCTTTAGCCCAGTTATTAGTGTTCTCGAGACTCTCGACCTTAGCTATAATCGAGCCTGGGCCACTGAGCGTCTTAAAAGCGTAGTGGAACTGGTCGGATGTGCCCGATATATCCACACCAGAGCCGGTCATCGTGTACGTACCTACCGATACCTCTACAAAGCTGCCGTCAGAAGCGGGCCGGCCCTGGAACCATAGCGACAATACCTCAACTCCGTGTTTGCTCCAGTCTCGCACAGAGCTTAACGTTAACGTTGCCTCAGCGTATTTGAAATCGCTGTCGTAGAAGAGCGGCATCGACTGGCTGCCACTGTGAACGATACTTTGCTCGCAGAAAGGAGCAACATCATAACCAACGGTGGATCCGTTCGTCGGGATATCGTATCCATCTGTCCAGGTTAGAAATATCCTGTTGCTGCCAGGCTCATCGGGATTAAGGTCATTGTAGGACTCAAAATCGTCTACAGTAAGATAGTCGGATATTGTGAAGCTCCAGATTTTGCCTTTGCTGATTGTACCGTCGGCATTAAACTCGTCGATTCGCCAATAGTAACTCTGACCCCACTCAATGCCTTCAGGTGGAGTATAAATGGTAGCATTTTGTCGGCCGCGATACACGCCGGTCGTATCAGTCGCATCGGCACTACTCACGGCGTCTTTATCTATCCCGAAATAGACATCATGCTGAGCTGCATTATCTCCCGGCGACCAGCTAACGGCTGTAACATCATCGATGTTCATAGTTGACCAGTTAGCAGGATTTGGCTCCCAGGCAAGTAGCGGGTCGCCTCTCATAACCTGCTTAATCTCTTCCTGCGACAGTGCATAGTCATAGATATGTAGATCGTCTATAATCCCTTCAAACCAACCCATTCCGTGGCTTGAGTTAGAACCAACGAGAAAACGGTCTCCACCGGCCCATAACGTCCCAATGTCTGTTATCGCAGTGCCTTCCTCCCAACCATTCACGTACAGCCGCATGTCTCCGTTGTTGGTTGCAACCGCCACAACGAAATACCAAGTATCAGCTTCAATTGCGGTGGTTCCTGTCAGATAGCTACTGGTGCCGTGGTAGGTGAAATGTTCGAACACGCCAGAGCTGTTTATCGTCAACTGGTGTGAAACGTGTATAGTTGGCCCTTGACCGCTCGTGCGTAGTACAATACTGGCTGCACTCGTCCGTGCAGGCTTGACCCAGGCAGCTATTGTGTAGGCTGTAGGATGATTTGTGTAGGGAAGATCCACGTAGTCATCAGCCCCATCGAACTCCAGGGCACCGCCGTCATACCCATCAACCCACTGTAGGTCACCTATCAGCTTACCGTCATGTCCGTGACCAGACCAATCAATGGCATTACTGCCTATACCCTCGTCAAAAGTCCACAAGCCGACAAGATTAGGCTCAGTAATGGGTATAAAGGGTTTTATTCTGAAGCTCCAAACGTCACCTTTACTGGTTATGGCGTTATCAAACTCATCGACACGCCAATAATAGGTCTTCTCTAACTCAAGCGGGCCTGCGGGAATATAGGTCGCATCTGCCTGAGGAATACCCACAACAGCACTGTTGACATCGTCAAAATTATCGCCGAAGTAAATAGTGTGTCGGACTGCCTTCAAACCTGGTGTCCAGTTGAGTTCCACGTTTGGGTCCTCAAATTGCGCACCATCAACCGGGACGGGATTATAAGCAGTCCTTGGTGGAATCATAAAGTTCCAGACATTGCCTTTCCACGGACTATTTGGCTCGGTATCATTGACCTCATCGATTCGCCAGTAGTAAGTGGTACCCGGAACAAGACCCTCCGGAAAAGGAAATCCGTGAAAACCGACGATAAGAGACGTTGAGGTCTGGTTGCCCTGGAACGTGTTCTCGGCTCCATCGTTCACGTCGTCAAAATTTTCGCCGAAGTACACATCGTGCGAGGCCGCATAGCCTCCCGGCATCCACGAAAGGTTCGCCCACGTATCGGCTTGTAGGGCGCCATCAGCCGGGACTGGATTATAGGCATTTACGCGTTTCAAGGCGGCAAGCATATACCTGACGGCGTTGAGGAACACTTTTTCGCCCTCAGCAGTAAGGTTGTACATAGCTACGGTAGGTACAGGGTCGCTCGAATTATTGTTACCAGCGGTGAATAACATGCGCCGACCCCCAGCGCTCTGACCTGCCCCTGTGTAGAATTCTACTCCTGGGTCCCATTCAGTGATGAAAGCCCAATCGTTGTCTGCTCGCTTGGCTATCATCGTACCGTTGCCGGCATCAGTGGCTTGAACGAAAGAAGTATGACCCACAACTCCACCCACAGCTCCGTCGAGGATATCAACCTGATTGCTCGGACCGAGCGGCACGCTGTCGAAAATAGGATGGCTCGGATCCACGGCTTCCAGCGTGGGAGCGCCACCGAATGCTTCAAGACTGGTGGTCTCGAACCACAACCAACGGCTACTCCTTACGAGGTACACGCTTTGCTGTATGAGTGGCGTCGTGACGGAGTTCCATTGGGTCGGGACGTTATATAAGCCACTGTTGGTGTCACGACTTACGATAACAAGGTCGGCGGCATTGAGCTCGGCTATTTTTGCATCATCCAGAGTCCCACGCCAGTACCAGTAGTCCGGTGCCTCCGAACCGTCTTCCCCCTTGTAATCAACGCTGTAACCCTCAGCCCTGAGCAGTTCCACCCAGCCCCGGTCGTCCAGGGCACCGTCGCCACTCCAATCTGTAGCATCCGAGACCCAGATGATATTGGCGGCATAGGCCGACGACACCATCCCCAGCACCAAAACAAAGCAAACCAAATAAATCAATTTTTTACACATGATACACCTCCTCATTAAAAAAAGTTAAGAATAATTATGCCTTGGCTACGCACCAAAGCACTCGTTGTTTTCGACAAAACTACCAAAAACTCGCACCTTTACCAAATTCGGTGCCTCCCCAGGACAATTTACTAAAACTTGACTCTACCTCCTTTCTTCAAAAACCGGCATGGTTCAATCTAATATGTCCAAGTGTAACCCTTCTTCAGTAGCCCTTAAAGCTTCTCATCCATTCCGGCCAATCAGACGGTTGGACATAACCGGCCCTGGTCCATGGACCCGCCGTGTTGAAATTGCGATGCCACTTCAAACTCCATAATTCTTTGAGTCCGACTTTTCTGATGGTCCAGTCCATAAAGAGGACATTTATAAATCCATCGTGACGGTCAATGCAGAAAATGCGGATTTCATCTCCAGCGGTACCAACTCCTGTTCGCGGCTCCCCATCGTATGACGGAGGGTCGTCGGTAGGGTATGGCTGGCCGTCAGCACGCCAGGCACCATCACCCATAACCGGTACGTTACTCAATCCTTTGTGATTTATACTGCACCAGTAATCCTCGGCCTTCCTACCCCCGCTATACGCCGCTGAGCCTGTGACGATGTGGTCATAAATCCACTCACTGAGCGCATAGCTGCCGCACCGCTTGTCTCCACTTTCAATGACTGCATACCGGACGGGGGCCCCCTCAGACATGGTTCTTGTGGCCATCGGGCAATAGAGCAGCTTCTTACTTTCACCATAGTAATCCACCAGCTTCTCCATCCAATCGGAAGCGAGATAGCCGGGGAATTTGCCGTTGTTGTCATCTGTGTACATTGCCCAGACAAGGCCCCATTGTTTAAGATTCGACTGACAAGCAACTGCCTTTGCCTGCTTTCTTACCCGCTGTAGTGACGGCATCAATATCGCCATCAATAGTGCAATGATGGCAATTACCACTAAAAGTTCTATTAGTGTAAACCCTCTTGATTTTTCCATAATAATTACCTCACACGGCTAAACGACTTGTGCTTTGAAGTTAAACAATTGGCAGATTTTATTTCTAAACCACTCTCAGAATCTTCAATTATTTATTTATATCAAGTTCTAAAGCCTCAAATCCAATAAGTTTTGCTAAATTTAAAAACTCCTGTCTATAATCACCAAAAAACGTTACTTTATGATGACCAAAAGATTTCCAATCCTGATTATCATGTAGCGCTTTTGCATTAGTTTTAATAGCTACCTTCGTCCTGCATAGTAAATCATTCCAATATGGGAAAAGTTCTTCACCGGAAACAGTCTCGCCGCTAAAAACAGATATCTTTTTATTATACATATCTATTTTTGCCACGGTTACAGCTTTCCCTATTGGATACTTTACTTGCACAACAGCACCAGCAGTATTCTCTTCTCGAAAAAATGGCAAATTCCTTATAATATAAGGCACTTTTTTCCCATCTCCATAAGGATTAAACGGAGCTTCACAGTGAGCAGTAATAGCTATGTTATTAAAAATGTCTATGAAATAATCACCATTTTGACCCGTGCTGCCAGTGATATTTAATCCCAACTGCTGAGTAATTAAAGAATTAAGCAAAGTTTCGCCGACAGCCACTATACCATCTGTACAAAGCTGCGAGGAGGGTAAACCCTGACTAGGCATAATAGAGTAACCACCAGGGAATGCCCCATATCCTTCAGTTGCTATTGCGCCACAATTGTGTTCCACCATCAGTTCTTTCATAGCTAAGTATAGCTTTGCTGACCTCAGTATTTGAGCTTCATTTGTCCCTCGGATTCCCGAAGCTTCATCCATCCATTTTTTCGTAACTTCTCTTGCCTTCCCCTCATCTTGAACCTGCATTTTTTCAACCAAATCTTTCTGCGGAATTGGTACAAGGAAAGCCCCAAATGTTTCTTTCAGATTATTAACGAATACTTTCTCATATTCTTCTCTGCTCGTTTTAATCTGAAAACCATACGGCTCCCACGTGCCAAGTGGAGGTTTGTCTGTTACAACAAGTACTCTTAACCCTTTCATCTTTGAGATAGCACTGATTAGCTTAATCTTTCCTGCTATATCTTCAATTCGGGATAAATAGACAGAACGGTTCTTGTCGGGTACTAAAGGCAAACAAGATATTAGGACTTTCTTGCCCTTATAAGTATTATAGTCATAAAAATTGGACCATTGCCCCCACAATCGAAAGACGGCTACCATAGGCAATCCAGTTGATATCAAACCTTTAGGAGGAGTGCCAAGACAGAGTATCCCATCTATGTTTTCTTTTCGAGCATTTATATTTTTAATAGCCTCTTTTGTAGGCTGAGTTTCACCCACAAATTCAACTTCCTTGCATTTTTCTTTGAGTTTTTCCAATACTTGCTTATTTTCAATTATCTTTACATTCGGGTGATAAATTGAGTAGCTTGCCCCCGTAACCACGCCTGAATTGAATACTGTATATATCCTTGTCTTTTTACCTTGAATGTTTTCCGCTTTAAGGCTCTTAAGATTAGGTAAAACATCTGTATCTCCAAAACCTATAATTAACGCAAGAATAATCACCCTTAAAGTTAAAATTGTTTTTTTACTCTTTTTAATAAACATTTCTACCTATCTTTCTTTTAAACTTTTGCAAAAAGTTTTCACGAGGATCAAACCAGCTGCGCTTCAAAACTAAATAACTGACAAAAGTCCTCGACTTCCTTCTTATAGTCACCGTAGAATAACACTTGGTGGAAACCTGGAAACGTTAACACATCTTGGTCACTGTCGATCTTGAATCTGACAGACACCACGCATCCGCCATTTGGCGGCACGCTAATGTTATCCTGGACGGTGCCGGTGAACAGGATAATATTCGTCTGCTTCCCTTTCCTGGGACTAACGTCAATAGCAGTAACTCGCTGGCCTTTTCGCCATAGAGGACGTACAGTTGCGTCCTCATTACCGTGGTGATGCACCAAGTCGAACGGCTCCGGAGGTTGATCGAAACCGTTCAGACGCGTCGCACACTGACAATGTGCCCCTATAAACGCCTGATTTGCTGTATCTGGCACAGGGTCCTGCTGGAATCCGGGACGGTTGAACAGGTACTGCACAATGGTTTTTGAGGCGACAGCACCCAAATCGCCTTCACAAGCCGAAGGGATCCCTTCATCACTCAACCGCACCCAAGCAATACATGGCCGGTACTTTACCAAACTCACGCAACCAGCTAACGTCATGGAATCGCCTCCTTCCCGCTCAAGGATATTGCGAGCCGCAAAGTAGCCCTTAACGCCATTGATGACGTCTTCTTTAGTCGGCCCGATGCGTTGGTGCGCACGTCGCATTAAATCCTCCGCCATAGATAATACCTCATCGGTCGTAGAAATTTTGCGGGTTTCATCTATATATGTCTTCACCGGAAGATGCAGCACCTTAATCCCTAAATCCCCCATAGACGATTCGCCTCGCTCATTACCCCCAAACCTGATGCATCGGCTATGGCGCATCTTTGCCCCAGCCTCAAGCATCTTCATGCCGTATAGCATCTGACCAGAATCCTGCACCGTCGTTGAATAAACAACACAACCAGATTTTTTCGCTAGCGGACTGGTATTGCTATGGAATGCGCAGCCGAGTGGCGCAAAAACAACAGTCGGAATGCCGATATCGGCTACCTTGTATGCCGTGGGCCAGGAATGTTTCTGCCGATCCATGACTAATAATATTATCCCGTCAGGCTTAGCAGCCTTGGCCTTCGCTACCCAGGCATCGGCATCGGCGTTGCTGTAAATCGGATTCGGCCTCAGATTTAATCGCACACCGAGTGACTTGGCTGTCTCCGTTAGTTGCGCAGTGTACTCGCTAATTGCCGCTTTACCATCATAGATCGCACCCGGCCACCACATGCCGTAATCCTCCTTCCGCCGTACGGTTGCCGCCATAATCGTTGGAACGTACTTCGACGCCGGCCCATTTTTACGCACCGGCTTAATTACCTTCCAATGTTCTTGCTGCTTCGGAATCCTTCCGCCGCTCAGCATCTCCCCAGCCATAGCAGTCCCTGCTATACTTGTACCTAACCCTCCCAAAAAACTCCGGCGAGTAAAACAAATCATTTTCCTAAACATTATAATTTTCCTTCATAATAGGGTTAAAATAAACATGCCTTGGCTACACGCAAAAGCACCTGTCGTTTTGGAGTAGTGTATTAATTCATTTAATAACATAACATACCTCAAGTGGTAATTCAACTAAAAAACGTTTTTTTCTAAAAGCGGCGGGCCGCATTCGTCTGATAATCTTTTAGTCACTCACCATCTCACAAGCATTTCATCTTTCGCAGCAACTCTATGGACGAGCATCCAGCATCGCTTGTCCGCCGTAGATTCAGCGAAGGCGGGAATCCAGCTTTTTAGGCTATAAACTCCTGCTTTCGCAGGAGTGACATAACGAAAACAGCTTTCCGCAACAGGAACTAATTAGGGATTATGATATTCAACTTCCACCTTTAGCATCTCACCTAACTTAATGAGTTCCTGAGTATAATCTCCATATACCATTGCAAAATGGGGCCCATAATCATATTTCTTATCAACCAACTGTCTTGCGCCTGGGACATTTATTAGTAAATTCAGAGCACAACCAGACTTGCCAAAACCTATCAAATCAGACACTTCCCCTTTCGTTACTAATATCCTCTTAGCCAAAGGATCAAATCGGGCTAAAGTAGCAGTTTTCTCTTTAACTTTTGTTAAGTCTACCTGTACTTTTGTTCCCCATCCAGAGTAAATGAAATTTCTCAACTCGTATGGTATATCAGGTTTATCAAAACCAGGTTTATCAAAACCATTCATCTTCATTGTTGATACGTCATGTCCAAATGCAACTATATTTTCCCCTCTGGCACCCAGGTTGCCCATCATAGCAGCTTTCTTTGAAAGAGACATCAACACCCTCATTGCTAACATTGCATTCATATCTCCTTCACATCCTGCTGGTAATCCTTCACTATTTAAAATAGAGTTGGTTAAACAAGGAACAATTTTCCACTTTTCCGGGAGCCTGCTTGCGCAAAATTCCCTGCATTCTATAACAGTCGCATTACTATTGTATTTCCTCAGCAAGTTCTTGACCGCAAAATGATATTCAATACTATTTATAACATATTTTCTATCAATATGAACCGCCCGAGCATTTTTGATTAGTCTATCAGCAAAATCTTCTACCTTTTCCATAGTGTCTTTACTTTTCTTAACTCTATTCATTTCATCAGAAAGTACCTTATAGGTAGCAATTTGGCAATCTATACCAAATCTTTCTTTAAGGTCTTCATAATCAGATATAACACTTGAATTCCGTTTAAGTTTTCTTCCTCTATTAGTAAAGTATAATATATTTGTCTGCTGAAATACTTTTCTTGCTCTTAATATTTGAATTAGCTTATTTAATTCATCATTATTTTTAACTACGTAAGCTTCCAAACCTATGCTTCTTAAATAAGCAGTACTTTCCGACAACAGACCACCAATTCCTATCGTCGGTTTTTTAACGCTTCTGCCCACAATTGCATGAAAATATTGTCCAAAAGTATTTCCATGTATCAAATATAAATCCACTTTATCATTTTCCAGTTTCTGAAATAAGTCATCAGCTATATCGTCATCACCTACAGTGAAATGGCCATTCAATTCTTCTGTATACTCATAATACACAGGCTCCAAGAAATTTACATCAGCACCGAACCTCTTCTTATCATTTTCAACAATCCCTTTAAAACTATTTCTGAACCGAGCCCTTTCTTGCGCAGGAGTTGTTAATAAAGCAGAAGGACCAAATCTACATGGTCCCTCCCACACACCTGAATGAATGTAAGCACCAAAAACAGTCTTGACATTAACCTTTACATCACAAGGATTTACATTTTCCTCTTTTGACAATTTTAATACTTTATTGTTTTTAGCACTTGCAATATTAGGCGTCATTAATGCACTAACTACTGCTCCAGTAAAACCAATGCCCGTACTCCCTAAAAATATACGTCTGTTAATTCCTTGTTGATTTGACATATCGTTTTCTCCTTATTAATTAGTTCCTGTTGCGGAAACGATTTTATGCGAAAATTTATACAAAAAAAAG
>CAYQKF010000049.1:0-36746 GCA_964417935.1 uncultured Pirellulales bacterium | reverse complement strand
CGGTTTATGTTAGTCTGCTGGCTAACATTCGGGTATTTTAACATTTTTCAAACATTGTCAACAAAAAAACGGCCAAAAATGCACTTTTTTTGGTCCCTCTGCCTGATCCGCACGAAATAGGCCGCTGCCGGCAGTATTTTCCAACGATACTTCGTCAATTTTGTCTGTTTAAGTGTGCTTATTGTTGAAATTTTCGAGAATATTACCTTTAATTAATGTATAATACCATATCGCAAACCAGGGATTTTCGTAAATAACACCATCGGCACTTTTTTATTAATGTTACTTTTTCTGTTTTTTGCGCCTTATATATACGAAGGGGGGCGCAGATAGTGTAACTATAAGAAACAGCCTAAGATGAAAGCGAATAAATTCTTCTGTTCAATTTTGGCCCTAACGCTTGTTACCGCCGGCTGCAGGAAAAAGCCTACTGCAATCACAACACCACTACACCAAGCTGCAAGGGCCGGTAATATTGAGCAAGTCCAATCACTCATCTCAAACGGTGCCGATGTCAACGGAAAGGATGAAGACGGAGGTACGCCCCTGCATGAGGCAGCCTTCAAAGGTCACAAGGAAGTTACAGAATTGCTTATCTCCAACAGGGCCGATGTAAATGCAAAAAACAAAGATGGCTGGACGCCGCTTTTCTTAGCTCTCCCTACCGGTAACATAGACCTTGTTGCACTCCTTACGGCCAACGGTGCCGATGTCAACGTCAAATGCGGCCGTGACATGGAGACCCCTCTGCATTACGCAGCCCGAGAAGGCTATAAGGAAATAACAGAACTTCTTATCGCCAAAGGCGCCAACCTCAACGCAAGGCAAAGAATTAACGAAACACCATTGCACTATGCCGTCAAAAGAGGTCGCAAGGATGTTGTTGAACTGCTTATTACCAAAGGTGCTGATTTAAATGCAAATCGCGGTTTTGGCCGGACGCCTTTGCACAACACTAACGTTCATATGGCTGAACTCCTTATCGCCAAAGGGGCTGACGTCAATGCACAGGACGAGTACGGAAATACACCTCTACACTTGGCAAGCGCATGGAACCGTAAGGATTTGGCCAAGCTACTTTTATCTCATGGAACTGACATTAATGCAAAAGACAATGGTAATAGGACTCCGCTGCACGAAGCAACTCAAAGCGGACACAAGGACATGGTTATACTGCTTATAGATAGAGGTGCGGATGTCAATGTAAAAGATAATAATAACGATACGCCACTACATAATGTCCTACCTAGTTTTCGTAGTGGTTATGGATTTGACAATAATCAAAAACGCAAGGATTTAGTGGAATTTCTTATAGCCAAAGGTGCCGACGTAAATGCCAAGGGCGAGGATGGCGATACTCCTCTGCACCTGGCGGTTAAATCAGACGATACAGATGTAGTGGAACTACTTTTAGACCGTGGCGCCGACATTAATGCAAAGAACAAGTATGATTATACTCCGCTTCTCAGTGCTACAAGCTGGTATATACAAGTAGACAGGACAGATATGGTTGAGTTTCTTCTTACCAGAGGCGCTGATATCAATGTCACGGGCGATGCAAAAACGAGGTTGTTGTTTTTCGCTGCTTCTCAAGGTCTTAAGGATCTGGCCGAGCGGCTGATTGCCAACGGGGCAAATGTTAATACACAAAAACGCTGGGGTAGATTTTCGTACTCGCCGTTCATGGCAGCACTTGACAATGGTCACAAAGAGGTGGCAACATTTCTGATTGCCAACGTTGCCGACGCTAACGACCTCAACACCAAGGACTATGATGGCGATACAACTCTACACAAGGCGGTACGTGAGAATGATGAGGACCTGGCTAAACTTCTTCTGAACAATGGTGCTAACGTCGATGCTAAGGATGCACTCGGCAATACGTCGCTGCATAACGCTGCCCGAGAGGGTAAAAGTGATTTAGTTAAATTTCTTCTTGCTTATACTCCTGATGTAAATGCAAAGAACCGGGGCGGGACGACGCCACTGCACTACTCAGTCTCAAAGAAACATAAGAGTATAACTGAACTCCTTTTAGAAAATGGCGCTGATATCAATGCAAAAGACGATGACGGCGATACTCCTCTTCACGATGCGGCCCGTCGGGGTCATAAGGATATAGTGGAACTGCTAATAGCCAAAGGTGCTAACATCAATGCAAGGGACGTAGGGGGCCGTACGTCGCTGGACGAGGCGTCCCGCCGTGGACATCGGGATATAGTTGAACTGCTTAGAGAAAAAGCTATCGGCGCTGGTGAAAAGGCCAAATAAATTCAGACTTCCAGTGACGATTTAGTCACAATAGACCGACGGGGTGATTAAGGCATCTTGAAAGTAATATAACTGATTTTATTTTTGTAAACGTGCAAGCTCGTCCTTACACATCTTTAACTGGCCGGGGTCGGTGAGCTTTTTGGCTGCGGCCTCCAGATATTTTACTGCCAGCTTCGGCTGATTGAGATAACGACAATACAATATACCCAACATCAGCTCGACCTGCTCGGTGTATTCATACGTTCTGTAATGAGTTAAAAACTGCTCGTAGGCCCGGGCCGATTCAGTATGTTTGTTATCGCCGGCGAGCTGATTGGCAATATCCAGCAGATTCTGGCGGGGCAGAATCTGCTCGCTGTCGTGATTCATCAGCTCCAGATAAAGAGCGGCTGCAGCCGGCAAATTGCGTTCCAGCATCCGCTTGCTAATCTCGTTACGAAGCTCCTGGGATTTTTCATCTTTTTGTTTTTCAGCGGGGCTTTTGACCTCTTTGACCTTTATCCGCCTGGTTTCCGCCCGGCCGGCAAACGGGTCATAGCCGCTCGATACCGCATCACGATAGCGACGCCGTCGATTCCATCGCTTTATCATAGCCCACAAATCGAAACTGCTGGTGCCGATTAAACCGGCCGCGAGCATACCTAACATAGCTGCGATGCCGAAGGCGTATCCCGCCAGATGGGCGTCGTAGGCAACCCGAGGTGTGTACCGGGCGATTACATTATCGATTAGAATCATCTTAATGGCGATAAGATATAATGCCAGCACTTCCATTGTGCCAATGAAGAAGAGCCAATAGAAGACGGTTATTAAGGTCTGGGGGAACAACACCAGGTAAGCGCCGGTTACCGCAGCAACGGCCCCGCTGGCTCCAAGAGTTGGTATGTGTGAGGAAGAATGAACAAGTGTATGACCTATACCGCTGAATACCGCCCCGGCCAAATAAAAGCAAAGATACCCAATATGGCCGAGCTTGTCGTTGACATTATTGCCGAACAAATACAAAAAGAACATGTTGCCAATAATGTGCATAAGACCGCCGTGCAAAAAGGCGTAACTTACAAACTGCCACAGTTGTGGCCGAACTGCGGTGAGCATAAATTGCTGCACCCAGGGCCGAAATTCCAGGTTACCTGTAGGGTGTATTTGGTATTCCAGAAGAAAAATGAGCGCATTGACAGCTATCAGCGCATAATTCGTGTATGGTGTCCGTCTCGGCCGAATACTTGTCCGGATAGGTAGGATAAATATCATCGTTTAACTACCAATTTAGAACGATTAGAATCAAGACTTGGCTCATTGTAATGGCAAAAAGCAGCGATGACAAGGCATAAAAAAAGGACGGCAGCCGCCGTCCTTCTCTGGAAAATGGGTGTTCCGAACAGTTTTCCTACCCTGCGGAAAACATCAAAGGTCGGTAATTATTCAGCCAACCGGTTTCCCCCCCAGCAAGGTCTTGTTCTCTAATAAAAATATAAAAACAAAACACCGCAAAGCCAAACATTCCGGCAAAAAAGACTTTATTTTTTCTCAGATTATTGTTAATCAATTACTCAAACCAACTGTTTTTACCGTCATGCTGAGCGAAGCGAAGCATCTGGCCTGTGAATAAGGATGATTTACGCTTGTGCAGGAGGAGATTCTTCACTTCGTTCAGAATGACAATATTTGTATGTTTTCAACAAAGAGATGTTAAGCCCATCGGAGGGCCAGTATTTTCAAGGAAGATAAAGCAAGTTCAAAAATAGCTTGGAGGATAGCAGGTATGAAAAAAGTGAAACGATGTATTGTAACAGGTTTGCTTTGTCTGGTTGCTGTGGCAATTGCAGCCGGTGCCCAGGGCCAAAAGAACCCCGCTGAGGTCATCTCGTGGAGTCGTTGTCTGAGCCAGAGGACTGAGTTTTACGCTACCGACCAGGCCGTCCGCATTGCCGATAATGTTCTTCTATATCAGCGTAACACCGGTGGCTGGCAGAAGGGTGTTGATATGGCCCGTGTCCTCGGTGAGCAGGACAAGGCCAAACTACGCAAGGCCAAGAGCAGGAAAGATTCCACGCTTGACAACGGGGCCACTCACACGCAGATTCGATACTTAGCTAAGGTCTATTACGCCACTGAGCTTAAGCGTTTCAGGCAGGCCCTGCTCAGGGGAATTGATTATCTGCTTGAGGCGCAATACGCCAATGGTGGCTGGCCGCAGTTCTACCCATTGGAAGGACACTCCGGATACTCCAGATACATCACATTCAATGACAATGCTATGATCGGTGCTATGAGCGTCCTTCGCGATATTGCCGAGAATAAGCCCGAGTATGCTTTCGTTGATAAAGCCCGTCGGCAGAAAGCCGAAAAAGCAGTTCGAAAAGGTATTGAGTGTATTCTAAAGTGCCAAATAGTTGTGGATGGCAAGAAGACGGCATGGTGCGCCCAACATGACGAGGAGACCTTCGTTCCGAGAAAAGCCCGTAGTTACGAATTACCTTCGATTAGCGGTTCTGAGTCTGTTGGTGTTGTCAGGTTTCTGATGCATATCGACAATCCTGCCCCGGAAATTATCGAGGCTGTTCAAAGTGCAGTCGCCTGGTTCGACAGGGTTAAGCTCACCGGCATCCGCCAAATCAACAAGCCGGACAGCTCAATGGAGAGGGGCTACGATAAGATCATTATAAAAGATGCATCAACTCCTCCGATGTGGGCTAGGTTCTATGGAATTGGGACCGATAAGCCCATCTTCTGTAGCCGCGATGGCATACCGAAGGCGTCGCTCGCTGAGATCTCATACGAGCGTCGCACTGGATACAGCTGGCTTGGTTATTATGCGACAAGCCTCTTAGCTCAGGACTATCCCGCCTGGCAAATGAAGTGGGCCCCGGAAAAGAACGTGCTCATTAAATGAGCGTTGCAAAAGACAGATAAGAGAGAATAGAGCAAATGGACAAAGACTTAATAAAAAAACGCATCAAGGCGATTCGCCGTGAGCTGAATGAAAAGAAGATAAATTGCCTTATAGTAACAAAGCCGGCCAATGTAACTTACACGACCGGCTTTATGGGTGAAGATAGCTGGGCGGCAATTACCAAAGGCAACGTCTATCTTCTAACCGACAGCAGATATACCGAACAGGCACGAGGCGAATGTCCTCACTGCACAATAATTGAACGTACTGATTCCTTAGCTGAAGCTGTAGCTAAATTGGTGAAAAAACTAAAATCGGTGTCCGCCTCCGGCGAAGTAACTGTCGAAAAGTCCACCTCGCTGGCGGATTTCGGAGAACTGAAAAAACACGTAAAAGCTCGGCTTAAGTCAGTTGCGAATGTTATTGAAACAATCCGCAGCAGTAAGGACAATACAGAAATTAAAACAATCGAAGCCGCTGCTTCAATAGCAACACGCGCCCTCAAACAAACACTGCGACATATTAAGCCGGGCATAACCGAAAGCGAGCTGGCCGGCATGCTCGATTTTCAAATTCGCAAACTCGGAGCGACAAACAGCTTCCCTACAATCGTAGCCTTTGGCCCCAATGCCTCCCGGCCCCATCATCAGCCGAGCAGAAAAAAGCTCAAACAAAAAGATACCGTCCTGATTGACTTCGGGGCTAAATACAAGGGCTATTGCAGTGACATTACCAGATGTTTTGCCGTTGGTGGGCCGACTACCTTTTATAAAAAGGTTTACGATGTCGTCGAGCAGGCCCAGGCCGCTGCGATAAAAATGATAAAGGCCGGCGTCAAAATTAACCGTGTCGATGCCGCCGCACGAGAGGTAATCGACAAAAACGATTTACCCGTCTATGGCCACGGCACAGGACACGGCCTTGGCCTGGAAATTCACGAATCACCTTTCCTCAAAGTCGAAAGCAAGGGCACGCTCAAAGCCGGCGAAGTTATTACCATTGAGCCGGGCGTATATATACCCGGCAAACTCGGCGTGCGAATAGAAGATGATGTCCTTGTAACCGAGACCGGCTACAGAATATTAACCCGAAAGTGTCCACATTCACCTTTGCTGCCTAACTGAAAGGATTAATACGATGATTTTAAGAATAAGCGATTACGGTTTCTGGAAACATTTTCAGTGGAAAAAGAAGAGAAAATTGATAAGGCCAAAATCGATATTGATAAGTTCATAGGCACCCCTGATGAGATTGAGTTTATTGGTATGGCCGACGACATGAAGACGTTGAAGCCGGAAGCGGCTAACAAGAGTAGTGATATCGGGCCACAGTACGAGAAGGATTTGCCTTTCACAGCTCGGATGAGATTCCACCAAAGCTGGTATCGAGCCAATGTCTTTGAGGTTACGTGTGGGATAGGCCCTGGTCCGAGTGACACCCGTGAATTGGGAAACATGCTTACCAGGGAAAGCGGCATAAAGGGCTTGAACTTCCTAACACATCAGATTTTTAAAGTGGCCAAAGACCGTTTGAAAGACGCACGAGGGATGGTTAACGAGTATCGACTCCTCCACAACATGCTTTCCAGCCAGCCCATGTGTTTCAACCTGTTCGGTCTGCTTGTGTTGGATCACGATCTGGCAACCCGGATTTTCAAGCTGGTCTTTCCGGACGAAGTCGAAAAGGTGGTGGAAGTCAAAATCGAATATGCTCCTGAACCGACCTGTGAATATCTGGATGACCGAACAGCCTTCGACGCATTTGTGGAATTCGTCTGCCCGGATGGGAACAAAGGCTTCGTAGGAATCGAGACCAAGCTAACGGAGCCGTTTTCTCAGGAACATTACGATAAACCTGCCTATCGTCGTTGGATGGAGGGCTCATATTCTCCTTGGAGTAAGGATGCGTGGCATCTTGTCGATAATGTTTCGTATAACCAGCTCTGGCGGGGTCATCTCCTGGCTGTGGCTATGAGACACCACTCAAAATCACCCTATGCCTCTGGGTTCTTCATGCTTGTCCGTCACCCGAAAGATAAGCAATGTGACGAAACCGTTAAAGCCTACAAGAAGCTTCTCAAACCAAAAGACAACACCTTCCTTGATTATCCCTTGAATGAACTGGTAGACGGGATGAAACGTGCCCTCCAGGGTACGTCCCACGAAAGCTGGATAGCTAAGTTCAGGAAGCGATACATAGATTTCTCTGGCAGCGAAGAAGAGTGGCGGCATCGAACAATGAAATAGGGCGGGGGAAACAGTTGGGGAGTTAAGTTTTTGTTTGACTGCCAAAAGTAATAAGCTATAATAAAAACCACTTTGCAACGAATTTCAAAACAGGAGGTCATTATGAAAACAAAATGGTTATTTCTGTTAGTCGGATTAGCGTTTTTCTGCAGTATCTCGGCGGCAGTCGGCCAGGTGCGGTTTAGAAAAATCGTCGTGGACGAAACCTTCCGCTCCGAGGGAGTTGCGGTAGGGGATGTCAACCATGACGGCAAGCTGGACATCCTCGCCGGAGATGTATGGTACGCAGCGCCGGACTGGAAGATGCACGAAGTCCGTCCCGTTGGCCAATACGATGGATCGAAGGGTTACAGTCAATGCTTCATTAACTTCTCGCAGGATGTCAACGGTGACGGTTGGGTCGATTCGATTATCATCGGCTTCCCCGGCGACCCTTGCTGGTGGTATGAGAACCCAAAGAACAAGCCAGGTCACTGGAAGCAGCGAATGGTTGTCAATAGCGCCTGCAACGAGACGCCTTTGTTCGTTGACCTGCTGGGTAACGGCAGGCCGGTATTAATCTTCGCTGTTCGTCCCCAGGGACTGATGGCCTGGTTCAGTGTGCCGAACGACCTTAACGGCCTATGGGATGTGCACGCAATCGCCGCCGGCCCAGATGCCCCGGGTACAGAGAAGTACAGCCACGGTCTGGGCGCAGGTGATGTCAACGGTGACGGTCGAAACGATGTTTTGTTCACTGAAGGCTGGTGGGAAGCGCCTCATGACCGAACGAAGACCAACTGGAAATTCCACCCAGCCAAACTCGGACCTAAGTGTGCTGATATGCTTGTCTATGATGTCGATGACGACGGCGATAGCGATGTAATTACCAGTTCAGCACATGACTATGGCATTTGGTGGTTCGAGCAGCACCCCGGGGCAGACGACCCGCAGTTCAAGCAGCACCTTATCTTCAAGGAGTTCTCTCAGCCGCATGCGATACGGCTCGTTGACATCAATAGTGACGGCGTTAAGGACTTGGTTACCGGCAAACGGTATTTCGCGCACCAGGGTAAAGACCCCGGCGGCCACGAGCCGGCTGTGCTTTACTGGTTCGAGCTGCGCCGCCCGCAGAAAGGCCGGGTCGAGTTTGTCCCGCACAAAATCGACGACAACTCCGGCGTCGGAACCCAATTCGAGGTAGTCGACATCAACGGAGACGGCAGACCTGACATCGTTACGTCAAACAAAAAGGGTGTCCACGTCTTTCTGCAACGGCGTTGAAAGATGTCCCGGTGCGAGAGATAACAGCAAAGGATAACTGGATTCCTGCTTGCGCAGGAATGACATATTAGCTAAATATTTATTTGACTGCCGAGAACAATAAGCTATAATAAAGGTAGTTCACTAGGGGTGTCCTGCGGAAAAGTAGGCCTGAGAAAAAACCCTTTGAACCTGAACAGGATAATCAATGAGTTTCTGAGAAGCCTGCGTAGGAAAGTGATTGACTAATATCGGAATTTAACAGCCACAGAGTGAATCGCTTCGGAGCAGGAGCGATTTTTTTGTTTTTAACTGAAGTTTTGCAAAAGTCTTATTTTTGACGGGGCCCTGAGAACAATGGCAACGCAATTACAAACAGCACGAATAGGGACAATTACCGATGAGGCTAAATTTGTCGCCGAGGCGGAAAATGCGGAAACGCACGCTTCTAACAGGCGTGTTGATGCTGCACTTATTCGCGATGAGCTTGCCGCCGGCCGGCTGGTAATACCCGCGAACAGGCTGCATCTGAAAACTGGTCTTACACCGACCGGAATAGGCCGGGTACTTACCACAAAGGTAAATGCAAATATCGGTACAAGCAGCGTTCGCTGCTCGGTAGAAAATGAAATCGAAAAGATGAAGGCGGCACTTACTGTCGGAGCCGATGCGATTATGGATTTGAGCACCGGCGGCAATCTTGACCAAATCCGTGAGCAATTACTTGCTCAGTGCCCGGTGCCTTTTGGGACGGTTCCAATCTATCAGGTTATAGAGGACAGAAACGTCGAGGACATAGACGAGAAAATAATTTTAGAGATAATTGAAAAGCAGGCTGAACAAGGCGTAGATTTTTTCACGATTCACGCCGGCGTCTTGAAGGAGCATCTGCCTTTACTTGAGAATCGAGTGGCGGGAATCGTCAGTCGTGGCGGTGCGCTATTAGCCAAATGGATGCTATACCACAACAGGCAAAATCCATTATACGAAATGTTCGATGATTTGTGTGGCATATTAGCCGAGTATGATATTTGTTTTTCTCTTGGTGATGGTCTTCGACCCGGGGCAATCGCCGACGCTACCGACGATGCACAAATCGCAGAATTAAGGACGCTCGGCGAACTTACCGTTAGGGCCCAGGAAAAGGGCTGTCAGGTTATGGTCGAAGGTCCCGGCCACGTGCCGTTTGACCAAATACAATACAATATGGAAATCCAACAGCAGATTTGTCACGGTGCTCCGTTTTATGTCCTTGGCCCGCTGGTAACCGATATTGCAGCCGGCTACGACCATATAACATCAGCAATCGGCGGGACCGCCGCTGCCTTTTACGGCGCATCGTTTCTGTGTTATGTTACGCCAAGAGAGCATCTGGGTCTGCCCGACGTTGATGACGTACGAGCCGGCGTAATTGCAGCAAAAATCGCCGCCCACGCAGCCGATGTTGCTCGAGGCCTCAAAGGCACTGCCGAGCGGGATAAAAAGCTGAGCATCGCACGGACAAATCTGGACTGGAAAACGCATTTGGCCGAATCGCTCGACCCACAAACGGCCGAAAAAATGCACCGCCAGGCCTGTAAAGAAATTGGTATAGAAGAATTACCATCCGCCGATTACTGCTCAATGTGCGGCAAGGCCTGGTGCAGTGTCAGGATAAACAGAGAAATCCGCGATGCGATAAAATCTATCGGCAAAAAGATAAATACTGGCAGCCACGCATAAAATCCAAGCGGTGAGTAGTAAGTTGTGAGTGTTGAGTAGTGAGTGGTGAGTATTCAATTAACCACTCACCAATTAACCACTCACCAATCACACAGTTATGTTTTCATTGAATCCAATTCGATAAAAGCTATCGGCAAAAAGATAAATATCGGCAGCCACGCATAAAATCCGATTTGATAAAAACTGCCGACATTAGCCTCCGGGGCGAGCATTTTGCAGATAAAAGTTGCGACAAAACACGCACCTACGAAGCAGAAGCTAATCGTAACGGCTGACTTCATCGACTTCGGGTCACGACAAACCAAAATCGGCAGACACACCATAAGCATTACCAGGTTGATAATCGGCTCGGTAACTCGAAAGTGCTTCTGGCTGTAAAGCTGGCGTGAATCCTTTCCTTGCTCTGCCTGCACTACAAGGACAGCTAACTGTCGCCAGCTCAACAAAGTCGCGTGCTCGGATTTGAGCCTGATGGGGATGTCCTTTGGAGTAATGTCACTGGCGTAAAAAGCTATCGGCTGGGCGCCTTTAAGGGAACCTTTTTCGATAAATCTAAATCGCCCGTTAATTAAATCCCACCCGCCGGTTTCGCCATTGTAAACCGCCCTTTCGGCATCTATCCGGCCGGTTACATCCCAGATGTACGAATTAGCTATCTTACGCCGTGTGATAATAGTCGGCTTGTGCAGTGTTGATGTTTCTACATCAAACCTTGCAGAGCAAATTAGTGAGCCGTTGCCGTCAGAGATAAACCATATATCATAGGATTCCTGGCCGGGAATATCGTCATGGCTGCGCACAAGCTTGTCCGCAAGTGGCGGTATTATCAGTTCCTGGTCAATTACCAGCACACCGGTCAACAGCAATGCAAGAAGGACTATCGGTGCAATTACCCGCTTCAAACTAACGCCCGATGCCATCACGGCCACCAGCTCATTTGAGCGGACCATCTTTCCGAACGAAAAGGACGCTGCCACTACGGTTATCATTCCAGCGAATTCCCGAAAGTAAAGTATGCTGTTCAGGCCATAAAAAACTAATATGTTTTTCATAACAGCCAGAGTGCTAAGGTCGGCGTGCTCGGTAAATTCATCGAGATTCACGAACAAATCAATAATTATTCGCAAACCTATCAGAACGCAAAAGGCGATTGCGTAGCCAATCAGAAAATTCTTCGCAACATATTTGTCCAATATCTTCATGTAAAAAGAAATCCGTCACGCCATAAAAATTGACGATTGAAAGTGCCTAAAGTGACAGCTTTGCTGTCACTTTAGGCACTTAGCTATTAGCTTAATGTTTCAATAACCGGTAATATATCACAACAGCCAACAAAGACAAAAATGCCAACCCTCCCCACATTAATGCTATACCTGAAACATTTTGTGAGCCGAGGTTCTCTGTAATGTGTTTGCCACTCATTATGCACACTATCAGCACCGCAGCAGGCACACAACTTGCGCCAAAAGCGCCGAGCAGATGTCCGCCCTTCTTTATTATGCCCAGACCAATGCCAATCAATATCATTGATACACAGCCTATTCCAAACACCAATCGAGAATGTGTTTCAGCCTTTATCTGCACCAATGTCTTGCGTATTTTTCTCTGAAGCGCGTTTTGCAATTTTGTCAGTTGCGGACTTCGCTGCAGTCCTGTTGACTCGGAAGCCAGTTTTTCAACCCTCAATGACAATGAGCCATTTTTTTCGGTTCTGAATTCATTTGCTATGGCCTCAACGGCCATAGGCGGAATCAAACCACGAACGATATGCCGCATTCTTAATTCCTCTGAGCCTTCCACCCTTGCGTTATAGATGTCCATCGTCAAAGTCGGTGCCAGCTTATCGCCCTCGATATGCAACGAAGCCCTTGCGCATCTCAAAGTGTGCAAAGGTCGCTTGCTGTCCGTATCGTATTCTATGACCACAATGTCGTCGGATAACTCGACTTCTTCTTCATCTCGTACGCCGCATTGACCCGCAGTAAATTTGACCGAGTTTGGCTCGCCGAGCAGTTCATAGAAGCTGCTGCTGCCATCAGCCATTTTGGTCTTAATGTCCTGCGCTAACAACTCCGCGACCAGTTGTGCATAAGTATCTCGTGCCAATTTATCAATCGGGTAAAACTGCATGAGGTCGGCCTGGATTTTTTTCATTTCATCTATCTTCTTGAATTTTATATCATCACTTAACAGCGAACCGAACTCCGTTGTCAACGACAGCCATTCCGCTCCTCCCTCATCCTCGGCGCCCATCTGGTTTGCCCGGTAAGCAATTATTTGCACTTCATTGAATCTGCCACGCAGCCTGAAATCTGCTTTGGCTCCTTCAGCAGTGATGATGTCTTTTATGCCGGAGCCTTTTACTTCAACAACAACCACACCTGAAAGAGCATCGTTTTGCGGGTTGGCCTGGTCGGCATAAATCAGGTACCGACCGTCCGGTGGCAGTTTGTAGTATCTTTTGCGCTGGATATTGCGGAAAAGTATTTGTTTGGCATTGGCCTTGAGGGATTTTTCCGCTAAGTGTACGAAAGCCGGCATTACGTGGAAGCTCAGGAGCAGATTTGCAATCGCCACTATAATCGCCAGGACAAATCCCGGATAAACCAACGTCAGCAGACTTATTCCGCTTGCCCTGCAGGCGTCAAGCTCATTATCGCTTGTAAGTCGCCCGTAAACCAGGGCACCTGCGAATAATGCCGCCATTGGCAGAACAAACGTCAGCGTTATCGGCAGAAAATAGCCCATAAGGTGGATCACCTGCCGAGGCCCTACGCCGTATTCCTGGACCGGCCGAAGAATACTGCCCAAGCTCAGCATTAGTGTCAGCGCTACCACCGCTAACACAAAAACTCTTAAAAGCTCCCGAAATATATATATGTGCAGTGTAAAAACCATTTTTTGTGTATTTAGTACCGCATTTTATAAGTCTAACGACTATACTATCATTTAAATACTATCCACTAAATACTATTCACCAAATTACGCTTTGCAACAAAATTCTCCACCAATTGTTTATGTGGTATTGTCGGAGCGAAAACTGTACCTGCCGAGGGCGCTGTGAGGTATTGAATAAAAAGGCCCCTGTGTAAACATGCGAAGAGAATACAGCAAAGATTTGGCTATTTCATTTCAGGGCACTGCGGAGCTACGCCCGGACAGCTAAGGCCACTCTGAATATTACGCCGGTTGGCCTGGCATTGATGATTTCCACAAAACCGTTGTGTGCCTCGGCGAATTTTTTCACGAGAGCAAGACCCAGACCTGTACCGGTCGTTTCACGGGTAGCTTCGGCTCCGGAGCGATAGAACTGCTCGAATATCCTTTTTCGCTGCCGATGAGGGACACCGGGACCATGGTCCTCAACTTCAATTAAGACAAACCGCTCGTCGCTCCTGGTCCGGACCGTAATAGTTTTGTCTTTTGCATTACGTGCGTATTTGACCGCATTGTCCAGCAGATTGACTGCTATCTGCGTAACCGCATCGCCATCAAAGGCCATTTGCTCCACCTGACCAAGCTCTGTTTTTATCGAAAAGCCTCTCTGAGCGGCATAGGGGCTCATGATTTTGACCACGTCCGCAATGCACTTGTTTATATCACCTGCTTTGAACGTATATTTTTTCCGCCCCCTTTGGATGCGAGAAAAGTCCAGCACGTTCTCTATCAGCCGGCTAAGTCTTTCACTTTCCTGTCGCATATTCTGGTAATATTCGGTGAGCTTGTCCTCCGATTTGACCCAGTTCTTCTCCAGCATCTCGGAGTACATTCGTATCGAAGTCAGAGGGGTTCTAAGCTCGTGCGAGACAGCCGATATAAAATCATCCTTTTTCTGCGCCAGCTTGATTTGCGCTCCGGCACTGCGCCACAGGCTGGCCAGTCCCAGCGCAACCGCCAAAAGCACAATCCCAACTATACTGAAATACCAGCTTCGCAGATGATTTATTTGTTTGCCAATCCAGGCAGGGTCGATTTCCTTAAGGTGTAATACCAAATCACCAAAGAGAAAATCCAAAACCGCTGTGTAAGCAATATCTTCATTTTCTGTTGTGGCGTAGGCGGCATCTGCACTTTTTGTTTGCGACAATTCAAAACTCATACCCTCGCGTACAAACTTAGATGCGGACTCTTTGACTCCTTCAATCAGTTTCTTTTCATTGAGCTGGAATCCTTGCCAAAAGTACCTGCCTTCAATTTGTACGTGCCTTACCAAGAACACCTGACCGCCGAATATGGATTCCTCAGTGTTGCCGCCGGTAACTATGGTCTCAAACGGTCCAATTCTGACCTGCACCATCTCACTTTGACGCTCTTGCACGGGTGTCGGTTGGCTGATGTGCTGCTGTGCTGCTTGTGTTTGGGGTGGCTCGGCCTGGCCGGGAATTTGTGCGTCATCTTGCCTCGCGCTGGAAAGTGCTGCTTGCTGTGACGGAGAAGCCGCATTAGAAATGATGTTTTGCTCAAAAACAGACCTCCTTTGCTCCATAACCTGGGTCTTCCGGGCCTGCCTTTGCAAACTCTCGATAGGCAAAGCCTTCCCTCGCTGGCCTTGAAATGTTTTACTTTGCTCGCCTTTCTTTTTCAGACCTTCGTTCCTGGCCAACTTAACTTGTTCAGATACTTTTGACTGGGCCTCCGGCGAAGATTCAGCTTCTTCATTAAAACCTATTTTAAATGAACCCGGTATCGTCCCACTCAATACAGGCAGCAGGTTATTTTTTATGTTTATTCTGTTCGAGAGCGCTTCGGCATAAAGCTCGTCATTAAGACCGCGTCCACCTTGTTCGATATCATCATTCGGGGTAGTGATGCTGCCGCCCGGTTCTATCTGAAAATTGCCATAGGCAAGGCCGTATTCCAACTGACCCGCTAACGGTGAACGTAGTATCGGCATCTGCTGCTGACCGGAAACGACATTCTCCGGCACGTAGTAATACAGATAATCGGTATAAGGTCGGTTCTGTTCTCTCTCTATAAACTCGTCAAGCTTGTGTTTGACATCTTGCCTGATTTGTTCGGCCACTGCGGCAAACTCACCCAGACGCGCGCCTTGCAGACCCTGTGCCCGTATCCGGATGGAGTGGTACCCCAACCAGACCAGGCCGCACAGCGCCCCAAGAATTATCAACGATAAAATAATTAGTCTCCTGTACATTTCTTGATTCTCGATACTCGATTCTCGATACCCGATACCCGGTTTTCTGCTTCTACGAGTATCCAGCATCGGGCATCGAGCTACAAGTCATTTTCATATTTGTAGCCTGCGCCGCGGACGGTTTTGATAATCTGCGGGTCGGCTGAGTTCTTCTCGATTTTGCTGCGCAGTTTTGCGATGTGCATATCTGTAGTTCTGGTACCCAATTCACTCATAGTGTCGTTCCAAACCTCTTTATAAAGTTCTTCCCTGCTTATGACCCGGTTCGGATTGGCGGCAAAGTACTGTATAATCTGTGCCTCCCGCCTGGTAATTTCCATTTGCTTTTCTTTGCGTTTTATTTTTAAGGCCGCAATATCGACGTCCAAATCTCCAAACTTAAAATTTTGTCCGACCGCCCGGGCCGGGTCGGTGCGCCGCAGGACTGCATTTATCCGGGCCAACAACTCTTCAAGCGAAAACGGTTTGGTGATATAGTCATCGGCTCCGAGATTCAGACCTGTTACTTTTTCTTTCTCCTGTCCCTTGGCCGTCAGCATAATAACGGGAGTTTGCAGGCCGTCCCGACGCCATTTGGTACACAGTTGTTCACCGCTGATTTTCGGCAGCATCAGGTCGAGCAATATCAAATCAAAATCCTTCTTGGCTACAGTTCGCTCAGCCTCAAGACCATCCACAGCTACGGCAACCTTAAAATCGTGATACTCAAGAAAATCTTTCAGTGCCGCCAGGATTTTCTCCTCGTCTTCAACTACTAATATGGATGTTTTTGGTTCCATAATCATGCCTGTTCCTATCTATATTATAGGCAAAATCGGCGCCGAAGGTTTGTAAATGTTTTGTAAAAAAACTCACCCGTTATTTTACATCCATTTTACTGAGCTCTCAACCAGTTATGTCGTATTATATATATAGTGAGATAACTATTTTTAGAACCTTTTTGAAAGGAGAATGCAAAATGCAATACGTAAGACGGAATCAGAAATGGCTGTCCAGGTTTATATGTCTTCCTGGGATTTTTGTGATGTTTTTCATACCGGCAGACGTGGCGGCCAATGTCCCTGAAGGAACACTGGCAAATATGCCTGTCAAAGAGATTACCATCTTCAAAGACGGACACGCCTTTGTCCTGCACGAGGGTAAAATGCCGACCAACACCGACGGAAACGTCGTACTCGACTACCTGCCCAGGCCGATTATAGGAACTTTCTGGGCCTATTCCTCAGACACCAAAGCCAAACTCACCGGTGTGGTCTCCGGCAAACACGTTGTCTCGGTTAAGAAAACAGCCCTGACTATCCCCGAACTCATCGAGGGAAATATCGGAGCTAAAGTCCGCATTACCGAGGCCGGACTCAGTGCCTACGAGAGCACTATTCTCGGGATTCCGACTCGAAGCTCCGAAGAACTCAGTCGCACCAATCCTCCGGGAAGTCCGGACGAGTTGCCGCAGCGGGGCAGCATCGTTCTGTTAAAGTATGAAGGTGGTGTCAAAGCTGTTCCTATCAGCCGAATTCAGGAAGTAACTTTTCTCGATGAACCCGGACTGCAACTGGCCGGCGAGGAATTCCGAAATATAATGACGCTCAAACTCGACTGGGGCAACGGCAAATCTGAACAGGCCGCAGACGTTGGTATGGTCTATGTCCAACGGGGCATCCGCTGGATTCCTAATTATCGAGTCGATATCGACGGCAAGGGAAACGCCATCATTAAACTTCAGGCAACAATCATCAATGAATTAACGGATGTCAAAAACGTCAAGGCCCACCTTGTGATTGGTGTGCCTAAGTTTGCATTCGAGAAAACGCCCGACCCAATCTCGCTGCAACAAACAGTAGCACAGCTCTCAAGACATTTCCGCTCTGACAGTCAAAGCGCCTATGCCTTTTCCAATATGATTATGAGCCAGGCAGAGAGGCCCGTACGCCGCACCGAAGTCTCGGGCAATAGTGCCATGCTCGATCTTGGCCCCGACGTTGCCGGCTCCGGCAAAAATGAGGACCTGTACGTCTTCACACTCGAACATGTAACCTTGAAGAAGGGCCAACGAATGGTCGTGCCGGTTGCCGAATACAAGCTCGAATATCAGGACGTTTTCGTGCTCGACCTTCCGTTCGGGCCGCCGCCGGAGGTTCGACATCGCTTCAACAATGACCAGCAGGCCAAACTGGCACAGCTTTACCATTCGCCAAAGGTAATGCACAAGATACGCCTTGCCAATAGCGCAAAATGCCCGTTGACAACCGCTCCGGCACTGATACTTCGTCAAGGTCGCGTGATTGCACAGGGTATGATGACCTACACCGCTGTCGGCGCATCGAGTGACCTTGAGCTGACCACCGCTGTGGACATCGCTGTCGAAAAGCTCGACGAGGAAACGGATCGCAAACCCGATGCAACTAAATGGGACGGCTATACTTACGCCCGGAGTAATCTAACCGGGACCGTTCACCTGACAAACCGCCGCACCGAAAGCGTCTATTTGGAAATCCGGCGCTCCGTCCTGGGCCACATCGATAGCGCCAGCCACGAAGGCTTAATCGAGCACCTCGGCAGACACGAGGGCGAATGGATGGCCTCAGACAGCTTGCCATTCTGGTGGCACTGGTACAACTGGCCAAACTGGTGGTACCATTTCAACGCTGTTGGTCGCGTAACCTGGAAATGTGAACTCAAATCCGGAAAGAGCATCGAACTGGAGTATAAATGGCATTACTTCTGGCGCCAATAAGGTATGTGAACCAGCAGGATTTCAAAATATCGTAAGAAAAAAATTAGTTGTTGAGTGAGTTAACCTGTTTCTAAACCCTTTTTGAAAGGACCAGAAAATGAAAAATCAAACACAAACCCTCACATTGGTAATTGTGGTAATTGCCTTTCTGTGTTCGGTCGCTTTTGCTGACGTGCCGACAACAACCGGCACCATCTCAAAGGTTACCGTGTACCGTGGCCAGGCACTGGTAACCCGTACCGTCAGCATTGATTTGCCGCCGGGTGCTTCTGAGCTAATAGTAAAAGACCTCCCAGCTATGATTGTACCCGAAAGTATCTACGCCCAGACCTCGGATAATATTAAGGTGCTCAGCGTAAGGTACCGCCAGAAAGCAGTCAGCCAGGCCACGAGGGAAGAGGTCAAACAGCTCGACGCCCAGATTGAGGACGTAGAATATAAACTCAAATGCGCTGATAGAGATTACAAGCATTTCGGCCATTACGGGACGATGTTCGACGAGCTTAAAGACTTTACTATTACCGCAGCTAAAAGCGACCTCAACAGAGGCCTCTTGACTTTTGAACCCATTGAAAAGCTTGCCAAATTTATTGAAGACAAAGCCCTTGAGTACCATGAGCGTACGACGGAACTTGAGGACAAAATTGCCGAGTTGCAGAAGGACAGGGAACTACTCGAGCGTAAGCGTAAGGAATTGGCAGCCGGCCGCTCCCGCACCGAGCGCGAAGCAGTTTTGTTTCTCAGCAGAGCCGGCGGTAAGAAGGTCTCTATCGAAGTAAGCTACCTTGTCAACGGCGCTAACTGGCAGCAGCAGTATAACCTGCGGGCCAATCCCGGAAAATCAAATGTTCTGATTGAGTACAACGCAGTGGTAAACCAGACCAGCGGCGAACACTGGAACGGTGTTGCTCTCAGTCTCTCCACTGCCGAACCGACTATGGTCGCAGCTCCACCTATCCTCAAACCTATGCTTGTGGCTCTTTCCCGACCCGTTCCTACCCAACAGGCCGGACAAGTCTTTTTGGGGGCCGCTCAGGCTCTACAATACCAAAAGTCCCGAAAAGCCAATATCAAAAGAGGCATAGCAGCCAATGAGGAGCTTAACAGACTGGCAATTGATAACCAGGCATTTGTCTTCAACGTCAGCCAAAAAGAGCTGCAAGAATACCAGCAGCAGATAGCCGAAATTTCCCGCACCGAAGGAGTTAGTGTAACGTATGATTTGCCCGGCAAACTAACGCTGCCCAGCCGAAGCGACCAGCAGTTGGTTACCATCGCCTCAATCACGGCAAAAGCCGATTTCACACTCATAGCCACCCCTCTGCTGACCGACTATGTATATCTGCAGGCAGAGGTGTTTAATAGCAGCGATACCGTTCTCTTGCCTGGCCAGGCCAGTATGTTCCGCAACGACGAATTCGTCGGCAAAAGCCAAATGCCGCAGGTTACTATCAGCGAAAAATTCACAGCAGGCTTCGGCATAGATTCACAAGTTCAGGTGGCCCACGAGCTTGAGGACAAAAAGACACGAATCCAGGGCGGAAATCGTATCGATACATATCACTACCGTATCGCTCTGAGCAATTACAAAAATACAGCGGTCGAACTGCAATTGCTGGACCGCCTGCCCTACACGGATGATACTTCAATCAAAATAGAACTTGAAAAAACCGAACCACAGTTAAGCAAAGACAACGAATACCTGCGCAGAAGCCGGAAGAAGGGTATTTTACGCTGGGACCTGAAGCTGGCGCCGAATAGCATTGACAGCAGCGCAACCGTTGTAAAGTACAGCTTCACTATGGAGTATGACAGGAACATGCAAATCCAACCTCGCCGGACAGCCGGACGCTAATAACTCGGCTGCCGTGGTGGAACACACGCCCGAACCAGGTACATTTTTATCGCCAGGTTCGGGCGCGTCGCCTTTGGAATAAAAAATTTTTCACTTCGCCTGAAGAATAACAATCCCACATTCTTGATTCTAAATCATTGACATCCGTTTCCAATACCGTTATTTTTAACGGAGTAGTGCTTTGTCACAAATGTATTGATGGATTGCTATTTTACAGAAGGTCGTCACCCCGAGCAAAGCCGAGGGGTCTATTAAAACAGATTCCTTGACTCCGCTGCGCTCCGCTCGGAATGACAGTTCCTCAAATCAGACGTGACGGAGCAGTAGTATTACGTTGTTGATTTTAAGTTTTTTCCTTGTTTGGTATCGGGAGCTTAATTTTGAGGATTCTTTCAGGCATACAACCATCCGGCAAACTTCACATAGGCAACTTTTTCGGTGCCATGCGTCAGCACCTGCAGTTACAGGCTGAGCACAATTGCTTTTATTTCATCGCCGACTTCCATGCGCTTACCAGCAACCCAACGCCGGCCGAGGTTGCCGGCCATACTCTTGATGTCGCAATGGATTACATCGCTTTGGGCCTTGACACCGAAAAAACCATCTTCTGGCGACAGTCCGACGTGCCCGAGGTTACAGAGCTGACCTGGCTGCTTTCCTGCGTAACGCCAATGGGCCTATTGCAGAGATGCACAAGCTACAAGGACAAAGTCGCTCAGGGTCTGGCCCCTAATCACGGCCTGTTCGCATACCCTGTCCTCCAGGCCGCAGACATCCTCATTTACAACAGCGACCTTGTCCCCGTGGGCGCCGACCAAAAACAGCACATCGAGGTTACTCGCGACATCGCAATCCGATTCAACAACCATTACAGCGAAGTCTTCACCGTGCCGGAAGAACACATCATCGAATCCGTAGCCGTTGTTCCGGGCGTCGATGGCCGAAAGATGAGTAAAAGCTACGGAAATACCATCGAGATATTCGAGCCGGAAGCCAGTGTTAGAAAAAAGATTATGAAAATCGTTACCGACTCCACTCCGGTCGAAGACCCCAAGAACCCCGACAAATGCAACGTCTTTGCACTTTTGAAGCTGGTCGCCCTGCCGGATGAGTTAGCCGAGTGGGAAAACAAATACCGAAACGGCGGTATGGGCTATGGCCAGGCCAAAGAGCGCCTCGCCGAGCTGATGATAGATTATTTCAAGCCGTTCCGACAGAAAAGAACCGAGCTTGAAAATAATATCGACTATGTCAAAGAAGTCCTTTCCAACGGCGCCGAGCGGGCAAAAGCCGTAGCACGGGAAACGCTCGAAAAGGCACGCCAGGCTGTCGGATTGAGAAGGTAATTATGGCTGATAAACTTGTTACAATTGCACAGTTCTCCAGTTATATAGAAGCCGAACTGGCGAAACAGTTGCTCGATGATTTTGGAATCAAATCGGTTGTAACCGGCCAGAACACTGCAAATGTATATTCTGTGCCTGCCTTCGCCCAGGCAAGTCTGCAAACTTTTGAAAGTCATGCCCAGCAGGCGTTGGAAATTCTTGAATCCCACAAAAAGCAGGAGCAATAATACCGAGGGCATAAATTGGCCGATTACCGCGTAAATCTTGACATATTCGCAGGGCCTCTGGATTTGCTCTTGTATCTGGTCCGCAAGGAGGAGGTGGATATTTACGATATTTCCATCGCTAAAATAACCGAACAGTACATCCACTACATCGAGATGCTCAAAAGCCTTGACATTGACCTGGCCGGCGACTTTCTGGTAATGGCCGCAACGTTGATGCAGATAAAATCGGCAATGCTCCTGCCAAAAGCGGAACCCGATTCCGGCCTGCTCGGAGAGGATGATTTAACCGACCCCCGCGCAGAGCTTATCCGCCAGCTCCTCGAATACAAGAAGTTCAAGGACGCCGCTAATCTACTCAACGCCGCCGCTGATGAGCAAAAAGAACGCTTCGGCCGACCCGGTACTATTGTCGAGCAGTTTAAGCCGAGCGCCGAGCCTGAGATTGATATTGAACAGGTCAGTATCTGGAACCTGCTTGAGGCCTTTAATTCAATATGTAAAGCCACCGGCACTATCGGTGACATCAGCCGTATCAAGGACGATACGCCCATTGATTTGTATCAGATAGAGATTTTGCATCGGCTGCAGACAGAAGGCCCGATGACTTTTGAACGCCTCTTCGAGTCCAGAACCAATCGCTTTGTAATGATCGGATTATTCCTGGCACTTTTGGAGTTGATTCGAGAGAAATTGATTTGGGCCAAGCAACAGGCGTCCTCCTCTTCTATATACTTACGGCCCTTAACTGATGAACCCGCCGAGCAGGCCGTGCAAAAGGCCATCATTGCCGCCGAGGCCGACAACAACAAACCTGCTCAGGCCGAGCAGCAAAAACCACCTCCTCTGACAATTTCTGAATTTGCCTCAAAAATCAGGTCTGTGGTTTTGCACCAAAAGCAGGAACAAGTCGAAGACCCCTTCCAACAGGAAATACAAGCCCCCGAAGACCATAAGCACTATACGGTAAATTAGCAGTATCAACTTTTGCAATAAGATTACAATGATTTTCTCGGACGCTGCTGTGTTATGGTATCGAAAAGACCCGTGGTTATTTTTTTTTGTGGTTTTTTGTGCTATACTTTAAATAGCAAATATAGTGGGGGATAGAGGCTTACACACCTGATATTACACCTATAACCCTTAACAAGTAGAAAATGTACAGTGATTGCTCGAACAGCTTGCGGGAATAATTGCCATCGGTTAAGTAACGTGGTTTTCATGTAAACTTAATGGCAGTTTATGTCGATTAAAATCTGGTATGGGGTGTGGCTGTAGTTAAAAAGCAGCCGAGTTTGAGATGTATAGGTATATCGCCCGATAATAATCAGACAGTCGATGCCTTAAAAAATCGGCTATGGAATTTAAAAAAGGCAGGTTCATCTCAATGGGCCGGGCGTTTTCCAAAATGAGGAGAACAAAATATGGTTCCTAAAACAAGCAAAATTCGGTCTGGCCGGGGGTTCTCGTTAGTCAGCATAATGGTTGCGATTGTTATTATCTTAGTGGCACTTATCGGAACTACCAATTTTAGATATTTTTCCGCTTTGGATGCAAAAAAAGCTGCTGCAAGGATAACCGCTGCCAGAATCGGACTGATGCTCTGCGAAAATTGGCGGGGCCTCGAAGGCACCGAGACCTATGATCCGGCAACATATTTTGGTTCAGACCTGACAATCACCCAAAGCGCAGGCCCCAACAAACCCGAGGATTTTACCCTCTTGGGAAGCTACACCGTTACGTTAAATGGCGCTAACTACTATATGACTTTATCGTGGACAGACGTTAGTACCGGATTGAGGGCCTTGAATATCATTGTAGCCTGGGCGCAGCGGTCACAGGGACTGAGCAGTATTACTGATGTAGATAAATCTTTTAAGCTCACAACCTACGCCTTATAACGGCTGATGGAGACGACAATGATTAAAAAAAGATTAACAGCAGCTACTCTGCGAAGTAGCGAGCTACTTTCGCTACGAAGCACGAGCTCACGGGGACTTACACTTATAGAGTTGCTAACAGCCATGGCAATTACGCTTATTGTCATACTCGCTGTTGGTGTGGCCTTAGTTGACGGCCAGCGCGGCTGGAGCATCCAGTATGATCGTATATACTCCGATGTCTTTACAGACGGCTACGTAGCAAGGAAGAAGTTTGACGCAGTAATGCGGACGGCAAGCAGGGAAAAGTTCCTGCTCGACGATACCGGCAGTTGGATCGAAGTTTATTACTATGCAGACGACACATCTACTGTCGTTGACCGCTATGCACGTTTCTATACGGCTAACGGTAACCTGAATGTTGAGTACGGCAAATACAATCCCACCTCAACAGACACAATCGAGACTGTCTGTGAGAATGTATCCGGCTGCATTTTCAAGCAGGTCGGCCGGTCCACCCAAATGATACTTACACTCGATAACGGCACGCAGACGAACACCGTTGTCTCGTCTGCGGTTACGCACAATTAAAAAAATCGTCTCTTAAAAAAGAGAGGGATGTGAATATGAACAAGCTGCTACAATCTAAAAAGCGTGGCTCTGCAATACCGCTGGCAATGCTTGTCGTTGTAATATTGCTTGCAATGGGTACAGGGCTGCTGAGGCTCGGTCTGGGCAGCCGTGTCATCTCTATACGAACCGCCTCGAATATTACAGCTCAATGCGCTGCCGATGCCGGGCTGACAAAGGCTCTCTTTGAAATGAACGAGAAGTTGAAAGTCGAAACCTGGGATGATAGCATCCTGCCGCTCGGAACAAACATAAGCCTTCCTAATTGTGACGCGGTCTTTAGCTACACAGTTACAGGTGATCTCGGCAGCGGTTATACCATTCAATCTACTGGAAATTCCAACCAGGCCCAAAGAACAGTTAGCTGCACTTTACAACTGCAGGGACCATTCGAAGCAGCAATCTTCACGAAACAATACCTGTATATGAAAAATGGGGCCACAGTGGACTGGTACAATTACGACGCCGACGATAGAGATATGCAAATCGGCACGAATAGCACCGAACCAAGTTCTGTTGTCCTTAAAAATACGTCAATTGTAAATGGCGATATAGCCGTGGGTATGGGTGGAAACCCGGATGATGTTATTGTTGACAATGGTGCTACTATCACCGGCGAGACTTTCGCCTTGACACAGATATATGAGCTGCCACTGGTAACCGTGCCTGAATCGCTGGAGTCTTCGCCCTCTCTCGGAACTATAAATGATAGTAATACAACAATAACCAGTTCCGCGAAGTATAATAGCATTGACCTTGGGAACAGCGAAACAGTTACAATCAGTGGTGACGTTACACTCTATATTACCGGCGACATAACACTTGGTAATTCTGCTGAGCTGCAGATAGGAGAGAGTGCATCTTTGATCTTGTATTTAGGTGGGGATTTTGAAGGTAAAAACTCAAGCCTCGTTAACAACGAGACCCATGACCCTCAAAAACTAAAAATATACGGCCTTGATAATTGTGAAACTATACAATTTAAGAACAGCGCCGACTTTTATGGAGCAATTTATGCCCCTAATGCGGATGTAATAATGCACAATTCCGGCAATGTATATGGAGCGGTTGCAGCCAAGAACTTTGAGCAGAAAAACTCCGCCATCTTTAACTACGATGCCTCGCTGAGAGACGTAAGTGTAAATGACGCGGCTGTGTCCTTCACGATAACAAAGTGGCACGAGTAATATCATAGGCAAACCAACCTGAAAATCAAGCACCAATTGAGGTTGGTTTTCAGTAATACGTTATTTTGACATTCCAGAATTTGCAAATACGTTCGTGCCCTCGCGGACAATTGGTGCTTGACTCGAGCCGGTCAGCTCGGCCCGATATGACACCGGACAGTCGCGATGTCAATTCTCAATTCGCACCCAAAATGTAACATCGCACGAAAATTCTTGACATGCGGGCTTGAGTGTGCAATAATCTTGGGTTTTCAGGGAATTTGGGCTAATAAGGAACAAAAGTGTCGCACAAAATCATATCCAAAAAGCAGCTTTCAGAGGACGTTTTCACTGCTGAAATCGAAGCTCCGCTGGTTGCGCGGGCAAGACAGCCGGGCCAATTCGTCATCATCAGTTTAAACAACGAATACGGCGAGCGGATCCCTCTGACAATTGCCGGTGCCGACCCGGAAAAGGGCACAATCCGCCTCATCTGGCAGCGTGTCGGCAAAACCACCGCTGAATTAGCTGATTTACAGCAGGGTGACGAAATCACTAACGTCGCAGGGCCGTTGGGTAAGCCAACTCATCTCGAAAAATTCGGCACCATTGTCTGCGTTGGCGGCGGCATCGGCAATGCACCCTTGCTGCCCATCACAAAAGCCTTGAAGGCCCAAGGCAACAAAATCATCAGCATCCTCGGGGCAAGAAGCAAAGAGCTGCTCATCCTTGAAGAGGAATTCGCACAGATAAGCAGCGAATTGATAATTACAACCGATGACGGCTCATACGGACGAAAAGCACTGGTGACTGAACCATTGAAAGAGCTCTGTCAGCGTAACCCAAAGCCGGACCAGGTCTTTGTAATTGGCCCGGCTATAATGATGAAGTTCTGCTGCGGGGTAACAAAACAGTTTAATATACCCACACAAGTATCGCTCAATACTATTATGGTTGACGGCACCGGTATGTGCGGCGGCTGCCGAATCGAATTTGACGGTCAGCCGAAATTCGTTTGTGTTGACGGGCCGGAATTTGACGGGCACAAAGTCAACTTCGATTTGATGATGAAGAGATTGAATGCCTACAAAGACCAGGAGCAAAGAGCACATGAACAATATCAAAAACACCGATGTAAAATAGGCCTGGACAAATAGAACCTTGAACATATCTGCTCTGTCAAAAGCAGCAGATACCGTTAGCAATTTTAGGAATTCCTTGCAGTGACAGACAAAGAAAGTCAAGAACTTCTGCAGCAGCTTCTGCAAAAGCAAAAAACCGGAAAACTCACACCCACCGACAGATACAAAATACCCCCACAGGATATGCCCGAACAGGACCCCATCACCAGAAGGGGTAACGTCAACGAAGTAGCAACCGGCTACACCGAAACCCAGGCGCGACTGGAAGCTATGCGCTGCCTCCAGTGCAAAAAGACCCCTTGTATTAACGGCTGTCCGGTACGAATCAGAATAAGAGACTTTATTTCTGCCATTGCTGATGGCAACTACAAGAAAGCCCTGGATGTCATAAAGGAAAACTCACTATTGCCCGCTGTTTGCGGCCGAGTGTGTCCCCAGGAAGTCCAGTGCCAGCAAACATGCACAGTCGGCTTAAAATTCAAAGACCCCACAAAAGCCGTTTCAATCGGCCGACTTGAAAGATTTGTTGCCGACTTCGACCAAAACGTCGGCAGCGTCCCTGCCGTCGCAGCCGAGACTGGAATGAAAGTCGCCGTAATCGGCTCGGGCCCCGGCGGTATCGTTACCGCCGCTGACCTCAGAAGGGCAGGCCAAGACGTTACGATATTCGAGGCCTTTCATAAGACGGGCGGCGTGATGGTTTATGGAATCCCTGAATTTAGACTCCCTAAAGCCATTGTGCAAGAGGAAATCGACACCCTGACCAAAATGGGCGTCAAAATCATCTGTAACTTCATCGTCGGCAGAACAAGAACCATCGAGCAATTACTCAAAAAGGACGGCTTCGATGCCGCCTATATCGGTGTTGGAGCAGGCCTGCCGAGGTTTATGGGAATTGAAGGCGAGTCCCTTATCGGAGTATATAGTGCCAACGAATATCTCACACGCGCAAATCTTATGAAGGCATACGACTTTGGCTCCGGAGCCGACACCCCAATCGCCATCTCAAAGAAGGTCGCCGTTATTGGCGGCGGCAACGTCGCTATGGACTCAGCAAGAACTGCGCTCAGACTCGGAGCCGAAAAGGTCTATCTGGTCTATCGAAGAACCGAAAAGGAAATGCCCGCCCGAATTGAGGAAGTCCATCACGCACAGGAAGAAGGAATCGAATTTCACATATTGCAAAGCCCAAAACGAATAATCGGCGATGAGAATAGCCATGTTATTGCCATCGAATGTCTCAAGTATCGGCTTGGTGAACCGGATGATTCGGGCCGACGCAGGCCTATTCCCATTGAAGGCTCAGAGTTCACTATGGAGCTTGACACGGTCATCGTGGCTATCGGCAACAAGCCCAACCCGCTCATAACGCAGACGATGCCGGAACTGGAAACTACCAAGTGGGGCACCATCGTCGTTGACGAGCAAACTATGGCCACCTCGGTACCAGGCGTTTACGCAGGTGGAGACATCGTCTCCGGTGCCGCGACCGTCATCCTGGCAATGGGCCAGGGCCGAACCGCCGCCGCCGAAATAAACAAATACCTTGAACAAAAGAAGAAAAAATAGAAACCAACGCGTGTAGTTTCTTAAAACCAGACGGTAATTATGATATTAGGCTCGGTCTTTTTGGCCTGGAGCGGGCCAGTAACGATGTTTGTTCGCTTTATCTTAACCTCCGGGTTTTCTTTCAGCCATTTGGTGATTTGCTCATCAAGAAAATTTATAGCGCCCGGGTGCAGCTTTGTAAAGAAGGTTTTTACGCCCGTGATTCGGTCGGCGGACACTACTTTTTCAGACGGCTTTATCGTAACAGGTCTGGGAACCTCAATCTTCGGCACCTCCACCGGGCTGCTGCCGCCTAAATCCAGGGGCGAATGCGAAACACCTGTTCCGCCTGCATCGTCATCGTCAAAAGGAATCGGCTTATCAAGGTCTGCCTCAAGCGGGATGGGTTCGTTGAGATTTTGACCGCCAAAATTACTGCTGTCGAAATTATCCATAGATTCTCCCTTTCCTAAAAAATTAACTTCTGATAATGGCATCTGGATATGGTACGAGTAACCGCCTGATAAAAAAACGGCGTGATGACTTAGCCGAATATCTCATTTGTTTTATTTGTTTAAGCCTTGTTCAGCTTCCTGGGCTTTTTACTGCTGTTCCTCTTCGGGAGACTTGTCTCCAAAAATGTCATCAATAGTTTTTTGCAATTTTCCGGGGGAAGCCGATTCGTGTTTTTTTCTGACTTCTTCCATTACTTCTTCTTTTGGTCTGCCGCCGGTGGAATAGGTCGGAGTTAATATGAACACAGTCTCAATCGCTCGCTGCTCGGTATCTTCGCCGGAGAACAGAAAACCGAGCAGTGGTATATCTTTTAGGAGCGGGACGCCGCGGACGACACCAAATTCTTCGGTCCTTCTTATTCCGCCGATTATGAGACTTTCACCCGGACGAATGCGGTTTTCTTTGCTTGTGATTTCCCTTTTGGTAATGATTGGTACTTGCTTCACACCATCAGGAATATTTTTTGCACCAAGCAGGATGCTTGTTTCAAGACCGATGTAGCCATCCGCATAAACGTAGGGAGTGACTTCAAGCGAGTCAATTACCTCTTTGTATTCTGTTTGAACTTGGGGAAGGTACTCGCCCTTAGAAGGTATGTACTTAGTTATTATTTGCAGCGGTACATTTTGAGTTGACTTAACCATTGCTGTTTTACCGTTGATGGTCTCGAGTGTCGGGTTCATCAGGATTTTCAGATAACCTTTTGACTCGAGCAGGTCGATCAAAGTGGTGTACTTATCCTCTTCCGAATATCCTATCTTAAGGCCCATTCTGGCGCGAAGAAGTTCCCTCAATGAAGCACCTGGAAATGCAGCCAGCGTTTCTCCTTCTTCGCTTATTAGTTCAGTAACTCCTGCCCCGTAAGGCAGAGCTTTAGGCCCGGCCCAAATATTTTCACCAAACAACTTTTCAATTAATATAGTGGTTTCCCGGTCGAATGTAAAATCTGCAAAAATCTCAGATACGAGGCAGTCTATCTTGACCTGAATCGGAGGGACATCCACCATTTCCAACAATTCAAGTACTGCATTGGCATCTTCTTCGGTTGGGCATCTTGCTATCAACTGGTTGGTGGCGGGGTTACTGCTGACGGTGTAGTCCACCAATTTCGTCTCTTTGCCTTTTTTGTCAAAGAGCTTTGTTGCAAATTGCTCATGGACAATTTTTTTAAGCTCATCGGAGGTATGGTGCAAGCAAAAGTAGAATAGTTTGAACTCCGGTGCGCCGCCGACCATTTGCTCGACGATTTTGGGCGGGGTTGTGTAGATTTCGAGTATAGGGACATTTGGTTCGGTAACGGTAACATCGATCCGTAGATCTCTTAGGGCTTTCTCAGCGTTGTGTTCGGTATTTGTCTGGGCAAAGAGGTTACAAACTCCCCCCACACACATCACAATCCCTACAGTCACAGCCGGGATTAGCCATCGACTGCGGCTAACTTTTGGGCCGCTGCTGGTCATAATTTTATACCCGCCTTTATAATCCCGGGCTCAATGAATAGTGTTCTTCATAATGCTATCCACCTCTGCCCCAGATATAGACGGCAATCTGAGACATTATATCGCATATTTCCTTTATCGTCAAGCATATTCTGAAAAAATGAGTAAAAATTTTTTCTCACTTTGGACTTACCCAAATTAAAACATTAGACTAAACCGCGTTTTTTTGCTATTCTTGGCCGATTATGTCGAGAAAAAAGCAGAAAATTACGGTCGGTTTTATAGCGTTAGGCTGCCCAAAAAACTTGGTCGATAGTGAAAAAATGTTGGCAAAAATCGCCGAAGCCGGTTTTTTGATAACCGCCGAGCCTGATAATGCCGACGTCATTGTCATCAATACCTGCGGCTTTATCGCCCCGGCCAAAGCTGAATCACTTGAAGCAATAAGGCACGCTGTGGACAGAAAGTGCAGCCCGCCACGGCGGGTAAAAAAAGTGATTGTTGCAGGCTGTCTTCCGGAAAGAGAAGGTCAGCAACTTTTTGGCCAGGTCGATGGCATTGATGCAGTTGTCGGTCTCGGTCAGCGAGATAATATCGCCCGAATAATCAAAAAAACTCTTTCTTGCGGGCAGCCAACTACTTATCTGGGTCAGCAGAGGGACATAATCCATGACGACAGAGCCAGGTTACTTATTACGCCTGGTCACTGGGCGTACCTGCGAATCAGCGAGGGCTGTAATCACCGCTGCTCATTCTGCACGATACCGGCAATCAGAGGTCGCTTTCGAAGCAAGCCCCGTGAACTTGTTCTGGCCGAGGCGGCTGAATTAGCTTCGGCAGGCACGGTCGAATTGAACATAATCGCACAGGACAGCACATACTATGGGCGTGATTTAAAAATCAAGAACGGCCTGGCCAATCTTGTAAGCGAACTTGAAAGGATTGCCGGTCTGTCGTGGATTCGGTTGATGTATCTATACCCTGCAGGAATTGACGATAAACTCATCGAAACCATCGCAGAGAGCGAAAAAGTCGTTCATTATCTCGACATCCCAATCCAGCACGTAAATAATGAAATCTTAAAGGCTATGCGCAGACCTGATACCAAAGACAAGCTCAAAAGAATGATTGAGAAGCTCCGCTGTGCTATGCCGAAGATTGTCCTGCGGACAACTGTGATAGTAGGCTTTCCCGGCGAGAGTGACCAACAGTTCGCCGAGCTTCTGGAGTTTATCGAATGGGCCCAATTCGATGCCTTAGGCTGCTTTAAGTTCTATGCCGAATCCGGCACCACAGCAGCCCAAATGCCAGGCCAGGTCCCCGAGGAGATGAAACAGCAGCGTCTCGAAGAACTGATGCTCACCCAGCAGGCAATCGCCTTTGCCAAAAACAAAAACAGAATCGGCAGCAAACTAACCTGTCTGGTTGATTGTGTTGACGGTGAAGACGGTGGGCGGGGACGGTTTTACGGCCAGGCGCCCGATATCGACAGCGTCTGTATTATAAAGAAGCGCTCGGCAAAGACCGGTGAGTTTATCAATACGAAAGTCGTTGGCACAAAAGATTACGATTTGCTCGTTGAGCAAATTTAGTATTGAATTATATCGCCCCGTTAGAAATTTTCTCTTTTTGGGCAATATTATTCCTTGTGATGGAATTTCTAACGGGGTAAACTTTTGGTTATGCTAAGGCTTATCCCGAACATATTGACCTTTGGTCGGCTTGTTTTAACCATCCTCTTTCTGGTTATGATTCTCTATTCACCCCATGTCGCTAACAAGGCGGTTTTTTTGGATATCGCGTTCGTTCTATTCGTAATTGCCGGCCTGACCGACATCGTTGACGGTATAGCAGCTCGCAAGTTCAACGTTACCAGCAAATTCGGCCGAATGATAGACCCGCTGGCGGACAAAGTTCTGGTCTGCGGAACTTTTATTTGCTTTGCAATAATCGGTGAGCCGAAGCTTTTCGGTTTAGGCCCCGGCGCATTGGCGGTTATTCAGTGGTCGGTAGCTGGTATTTTAATTGCAAGAGAGGCCTATGTAACGGTATTGCGGCATATTGCGGAGGCCCGCGGCGTCAACTTTGCCGCAACCATATCCGGCAAGGTCAAGATGTTCCTGCAGTCCTTTGCCATCGGCACGGTGGTTATTAAAATGGCACACGTCCAGACGGCGACGTGGGGATATTGGTTCACTACCGTTACGTTTGTGATTATGCTGGCGGTTACAGTCATCTCAGGTCTGAGAGCAACTCAGCGAAGCGGCTGGAAAAAGACAGCAGCGCCGCCGAATAATTGATTATTGACAGGCTATATGCTGAGTGTCATCAACATTACGAGGAGCGAAATATGAAACATCAATCGCGTTATATTATGAAGGTGCTGGTTCTCTTTGGTGTGTTTTGTGTGATAGAAAGTGTAGTCTCAGCGGCAGCGGGACCTGGAGTCGATACGGGCCGGATTCGGGAGGAATTTATGCCGCCCGCCGGCGAAGGAAAAACCTGGAAGTTGGCCTGGAGTGATGAGTTCAACGGTACAAAGATTAATATGTCCAAATGGGAAATCCTCGGCGACTGGAAACGGCGTGACGGTTATTGGGTTAAAAAGGATTCCTACCTGGACGGCAAAGGCAATCTCATAATCCGCACAAAAAAGGACGGCGACCGCTATACCAGCGGGGCAATACGAACCAGGAACAGATTCGAGCATAAGTTCGGCTATTGGGTCTGTCGATGCAAATTTCCCGAACAGGTGGGACACTGGCCTGCTTTTTGGCTTCATGCAGACAGCGTTGGTAAAGTAGGAAACCAAGGCAGAGACGGAACAGAAATAGATATTATGGAGAAACCCTGGCTGGAAGATAAGATAACACAGAACCTGCACTGGGACGGCTATGGTGCCGCCCACAAAAACGCAGGAGGAAAGATCAGCACGATACCGGGTATCAGCGAAGGCTTTCACACGTTTGGTTTGCACTGGAAGCCTGATGAATACGTTTTCTATGTGGATGGTAAAGAAACCTGGCGCACAAATGCAGGAGGCGTCTCACAGGTGCCACAGTATATGAAACTCACCGAAGAAATTGGAAAGTGGGGTGGTGATATAACAAAGGCTGAACTGCCTGATTACTTTGTAGTCGATTATGTGCGTGTATATGACGCGGTCGAGCAGAGCGGGACAGCGGGACAGAAAGAGCTGATTCGCAAGGCAGCCAATGTCAGACCCTCGGCGCGGCAGCTTGCCTGGCAGGAGCTGGAGTTCATCTGCTTTATCCACTTTGGCGTTAATACGTTCACCGCTCGCGAATGGGGCACCGGCAAGGAGGACCCGAAAATCTTCAATCCCGAGAAGCTGGATACCGACCAGTGGTGTCGGATGATTAAAGCAGCCGGGATGACCCAGGCGATTCTGACGGTCAAGCACCATGATGGTTTCTGCCTGTGGCAGACGCGATATACTACGCACTCGGTGGGCTCGAGCCGGTGGCGCAATGGCAAGGGTGACGTGCTGCGTGATCTGGTTGATTCATGCAGGAAGTACGGGCTGAAGGTCGGCGTGTATTTATCCCCCGCTGACCTGTATCAGATCGAAAGTCCCAATGGTTTATATGGCAACCTGAGCAAATACTCTGAGCGGGTGATACCGCGGCCGGTGCCGGGTCGTCCATTCCGAGACAAGCGAACCTTCAAATACGTCGTGGACGATTATAATGAGTATTTCCTGAACCAGTTGTTCGAGCTGCTGACCGAGTACGGCCTCATCCACGAGGTTTGGTTTGACGGCGCACACCCAAAACGCAAGGGCGGACAGAAATACACTTATGCGCAGTGGTACGAAATGATCCGCGAGCTGGCGCCGGAGGCGGTGATATTCGGTAAAGGGCCCGACTTGCGGTGGTGCGGTAATGAGGCCGGGGACACAAGAGCGGCAGAGTGGAGCGTTATCCCCATAAGTGCACCGGTGAACAAATTTGATTGGCCGGATATGACGGCACAGGACCTGGCGAGCCTGGGCAAACTTCAGGAGAGCCTCAGTCGCGGGGGATACCTGCACTGGTATCCGGCTGAGACCGATACATCAATCCGACGCGGCTGGTTCTGGCGAGACGAAAAGCAGCGCGTCAAGACAACCGAGCATATCCTTGATATCTGGTATCGCTCCATCGGGGGCAATACCGTGCTTCTGCTGAACGTCCCGCCCAATCGTGACGGTCTGTTTGCCGAGCGCGACAGCAAGGTACTAACGGAAGTCGGTCAAATCCTCCGCGAAACGTTCAAGACCAACCTGACCGAGGGTGCAGCTGCAACCGCCTCAGACAGCCGGGGACCGGGCTTCGAAGCATCCAAAGCGCTCGACGGCGACACAACAACGTGCTGGATGCCGCCCGATTGGACTACGCAGGCCGAATTAGTGGTTACATTAGATGGACAAAAGACATTCAATTGCATAATGTTCCAGGAGCAAATCCGCGACTATGGCCAGCGCATTGCTGAGTTCGCTGTTGATGCGTATTTTGACAGCAAATGGCAACAAATAACCGAGGGGCAGACGGTCGGCTATAAGCGAATCTGCCGAACGCCGAGCGTTACTGCGGACAAGGTGCGAATCAGGATACTAAAGTCCCGCGTTTGCCCGACCATTTCCAACTTCGCCTTATTCTATGCCCCGCCGATTCAAACGATTGTCCGTAACTGAGAACGAGTCGATAAATTCGTCCGTAATATCAAGGGGACTTAAACCTATTTCGTCGAAAATTTCCTTTTCCAACTCGAAGATTAACGGGTCAA
This sequence comes from uncultured Pirellulales bacterium, assembly GCA_964417935.1. Taxonomy (GTDB): domain Bacteria; phylum Planctomycetota; class Phycisphaerae; order Sedimentisphaerales; family Anaerobacaceae; genus NIOZ-UU13. The sequence continues at coordinate 1,943 of CAYQKF010000049.1, read as the reverse complement.
CTTTAGCTATTATACTTCGCCTTTGAGATTCTGTGCTGTAGAGATGTGCATTTCTTTTGTGGCCTTCGGTTAGTCTTTCTTCCAATGGCACAATCTTATCGTGCATAACTCTCATGTCTGCATAATAGACTAATTTTTCTTCCCACGTAGTCGGTTTTTCTTCTTCATCCAGTATGCCTATATACCTGTGTTTTTTTATAGTTAAAGCGAGTGCGGGATACTTGTCTTTTAAAATGTCATAAGCGGCATACTCATGAGGAGTTTCTTTGTATTTTGCTCGCAACTGCCGCCACATTGCTTTATCTTCGGCCGTCACGGGCTGTTCAAACCTGCTGTAATCCAATTCCTTAAAATCGCAAATCCTTACAATATCGTGTAACAAACAGGTCCTGTCAACAAGGTTGACATCTACGGTTATCCCTTTTTCTGTTAGTCTTTGTGCCAGAAAAACAGCTAATTTAGCCGCAGTTAGACTGTGTTTGACGATATGCGGCGGAACGTGGTGCTCTTTTATTATGGCCAAACACTCTTTACGTGTTGGAAGATTGTATTTTTTCATTACCTATGGCATCAATTATTAATTCAGCGACTTTTTTCCCGGATTTTAGCATTCCGCCGAAGATAGGCCCCATTCGAGGCAGGTTGTAAACGGCACACACGGACATGCCGGTAACGTAAAGCCCCGGAAAGACTTCGCAGGTTTTCTCCACGACACCTGCTTCGGAAGCTTCTACATCCATAAAACCATCCTTTATTTTGTTCGGGAAAAGCTCCGGCTTTCTTTCTTTAAGCATCGCAACCAATTCGGCAGGATGTCCCGTTGCGTCCACGAGGAACTTAGAGCGGATGCAAAACGGGTCAACGTGCAGACGACCAAGCTTGATGGCGGTGTTGTTGACTACTACTCCTTCGACAACATCCTTTTTTACAATGATATCTTCAGCTTCGATTAGATTGAAGAGCTCTGCTCCGGCCTTTTTCGCTTTGTAGGCCAGGGCCGTGGCGAACTCGATCGCATCGGTAATCCACAGGATGCCTTTCGGCATAAACAGGCCTTTCTGCTTTTTTGCAGTTATGCCGAATTCGTTCAGAATATCGTTGTCTTCGACAGCGATGACGTTATAGCCTGCGGCACCGCCCCAGATTCCGCCGCCGATTGAAAGCCGTTTTTCGAGAATGGTGGTTTTAACTCCTGCTTTAGCTAAATAATAGCCGGCAACTAAACCCGCAGGACCTGCACCGACTATGACAACATCATTTTCGAGATGCTCCAACAATCTTCTGTTATACTCTTCCAAAATCGCCCTGGAAATATCTGTTTCTATCACTTTCGTTCCCTTTCGTTTTCTAAAGCAATTACCGCTCCCTTACGGTCGCGGCTCTGTTACGGTCGCGGCCCTGTTTTGTAAAACTCAAAACAAAAAGCACTGCCGTAAAAGGAGTGCTTCAAATCTATTTTGCCTTCCTTCGCGGGCATTGTCCCGAGCAGGTTCATAGGGTCCCCCGCGCCTATTAGGCTTGAGCCTATGCTCAATAGGTGCGGGATTCTCAGCCGTGACCTAAACTTGCCTTTGGTCTTCAGCTCCCCTGGCTTATCAAAATTTTCTGAGAAGCATTGTAATAACGATCGGCAGCGACTACAAGAATTTTTTGCGGTTTTTCTAATAAACATCCAAGCTCTTACTAACGCAATCAAATCTTTTACCAAAGATTGGCCCATTCGACTGCGCTCAGGACAGGCTTTGATTGGGTTTGAATTGGGTTTGTTTTGACCAAGTGTCCAATCGATTATATTTTCATAATCAATTGTTATTATTGAGTTTACGTTCATTTGACTTTTTTGGAAATTGGGTTTGTTTTGCATAAAAAGGGTTGATTTGTAGAGGACTCTCGACAGATGTAGAGGGGCCGTTGGCAGACCACAGACAACAGACACAAGACTC
>CAYQKF010000048.1:0-37656 GCA_964417935.1 uncultured Pirellulales bacterium | reverse complement strand
TATTTTCACCTTTACTTGACTCTGCCAAATTCACTCATTTTGCAGGTGTCTTAAGATTGGGCTTAAGCAGTTATGGACGTTTAAGTGGCATCGAAGCTTTGACATAAACAACTCGTGGACCACAGCCGGCGGAGTCCAGCCGTCCGATTGGCCGGAGTGGATGAGAAGGTTTAAGGATTATTGAAAAAAGAGGCAGTTACCCCTCCCTTACCCCCGTGCTTTCTTGCCTGCACCCCTTTTCTGCTGTCGCAGACAGCAAAGAGGGTAACGCAGGCACAGGTGCGAAAGCAAGAGCGGGGGCTCTGTTTGATAAAGTGGTTGCCGTCATTTTTTCGTTAGACATATCCCGTCACAAACCCTAATATGATTTCAGATTACTTTGTAGAAAAGTCTATTTGTCATTCTGAGTTCGCCGTAGGCAAGCGAAGAATCTCTAATTCTTCGGCCCAAAGAGATTCTTCACTTCGCTACGCTCCATTCAGAATGACAAACTTTGCATTTTTTCAATAATGTAAGAAGCGTCCTATGGCTAAAAAAGGTAAATATGTTTATGATTGGCCCCGGCCGATGGTTACTGTTGATGCGGCGGTCTTTACTTTTTCCGGTGACAGAGTTAAGGTGCTGCTTATTAATCGCGGCAATGAGCCGTTCAAAGGCAAATGGGCGCTGCCGGGCGGATTTATTGATATGAATGAGGAATTAGAGGATGCCGTGGTAAGAGAATTGGCCGAAGAGACGGGATTAACAGGAATTCAATTAGAGCAGATGCGTACCTTCGGCACTGTCGGCCGAGACCCGAGGGGCAGAATGATTACAATTGTATTTATGGGTATTGCGACGGAAGGACAGGATATGATAAAGGCCGGCGATGATGCGGCCCAGGCACAATGGTTCGATATAGAAAAACTTCCCAAAGATTTGGCTTTCGACCATAATGAGGTGGTCAGGTTCGCTATCGAAAAACTAAAAACGATAATTTAAGGCTTTTACCTCCTTGTTTTTGATTTGTAAGGACTGATAAGATGAAAACTTTTGAGAAAGATGGCCATATAATAATATGGGGTGATGCAATTGAGGCACTTTCTAACGAGATACCTGACAATTCTATTGATCTAATATTTGCTGACCCTCCATATAATATTGGGAAGGACTTTAATGGCACGAAAGATAAATGGAAATCAGATGAAGATTATCTTAGATGGAGTTATCAATGGCTTGATTTATGCGTCAAGAAGCTCAAATCTAATGGCAGCTTTTATGTAATGACATCAACCCAAAATATGCCATACTTCGACATTTACTTGCGAAAGCGTCTGAAGGTACTTTCGCGTATTGTATGGTATTACGATAGCTCAGGTGTCCAAGCTAAAAAATATTACGGTTCTCTGTACGAACCTATCCTTTTTTGTATTAAGGATAGAAACAATTACACATTTAACTTGGAAGATATTCTTGTGGAAGCGAAAACAGGAGCCGTAAGAACGCTAATCGACTATCGGAAATCCGTGCCAACAACTTATAATTCTAAGAAAGTTCCTGGTAATGTGTGGGAAATTCCAAGGGTGAGGTATCGTATGGATGAATATGAAAATCATCCTACTCAAAAACCAGTAGTATTATTAGAAAGAATTATTAGGGCGAGCAGTAACAAAGGTGATGTTGTCCTTGACCCATTTTCCGGGACGTTTACAACCTCGTATGTCGCAAAGCAGCTCGGAAGGAACTCAATTGGCATAGAAATACAAGAGGAATATTTGAAGATAGGATTGCGAAGACTTGAAATAGCCTCAAAATACAACGGGCAACCTTTGAAAAAGGAACATCGCTCGTTTGAACTTCGAGTGGATGAAAGACAGAGAATGCTGAACTTCTCAGAGAGGTAGAAATGGAACATGAGTTTACTAAGAAAATCAAAGAGATTTTAGAAAAGAACTTCGGCGGCTTATCAGATAGAGTATTTTCTGAGAGTGAGATCATCCAGTACCTTAATATAAAGACCAAATCTGCAAGTAAAGGATCAAAGTCACGGGGTAGTTTTGCAAACCTGTACGCTGTATATGTATTGGTCGAAGATTATCTTTCAAAAGAGTTCCACAAAACTGGGACATACGCTGAATACGAAGGTGCGGTTTTCACAAATCTTTTCAAAAGGCAACGCGAATTACCATTTGGCCAAAAGCTTCAGAATCATGCCTTGAATCATAGAATGAACGAAGAGTTTAAGAAGTATTTTCGAACTTGTGACTATATACCGATCCTCAGAAGCCCAGAGACAAATAGGTATTGGTTTAATGATAACTTACTCAAGCTCAAAATTAATAAAAAACATTTCAATCTGGCAAAGACTATAATCGAGATTATTGATACATATGTTGAAACTAAGAAAAGCGCCTTTGAAAATTTTATTCGTTTTTGTGAGAGTTCTCGAAAGCTAAAAAAGAAAGAGTTGGTGGACTTCATAGGCAGCTTGGTGGAGATAACTGTGGACGCCAGGATATTTGAAATCGTTAGTTATAGCATATCGAAATATTATTATCACAATCGGAAAATTTATTGGGGCTTTGAAATTGATAAAATTCAGGAAGAGAATTTGAAGCTTTTCAAAACGGGACGTACAAATGCGAACGATGGAGGGATCGATTTTGTAATGAAACCCTTAGGGCGTTTCTTTCAAGTAACTGAAACTGTAGATGTAAACAAATACTTTTTAGACATAGACAAAATCGAAAAATATCCAATAACTTTTGTAATAAAATCTTCAGACTCAATCGCAGAATTAAAGCACAAAATTAAACAACAAGCCGAAAAGCAATATTCAATCAAAGTAATTGTTTCACGATACATGGCTTGTATTGAGGAAATAATAAATGTGCCTATTCTGTTAGATAGATTTAAAGAGGCAATTGTTCAAAAACGTTTAGGCAATATTCTGGCTGAGATCATCAAACAAAGCAAAGTGGAGTTTAGTTATGAAGATGATTATGACATAAGTAACTACGAAGATATTGAGACCTTAGAATAGCAATTGGAGTAGCTCGAAACAACCCAGGATAAAAGGTTTGCATGTTCGCGTGCTCGTTCGACTCCAAATTTTGTTACCTCCATGTAGAAAACATTATATGGAAGAAAGCGTTGAAATAACGGTTGATTTTGCGGGGATTCGGCTGGCTAATCCGGTGTTTACGGCTTCGGGGACGTGTGGATATGCCGATGAGCTGGCTGATTTTATGGATGTCAATTGTCTTGGCGGGTTTATTACTAAAAGTATTACCGCTAAGCCGAGAAAAGGCAATGCGACGCCGCGGATTGTCGAGACGGATTCGGGGATGCTTAATGCGATTGGATGGGCCAATATCGGATTGGATAAATTCATCGAAGAAAAAATACCCATTCTCGAAAAGATGAGTCCTGCTGTTTTTGTTAATATAGCAGGTGAAACAATTGACGAATATGTGGCGGTGACGCAACGCTTGGCATCAAAAAATGCAATAACAGGATTCGAGCTGAATATTAGCTGTCCCAATGTCAGCAAAGGCGGGGTTAGTTTCGGCACCGACCCTGAGCAGGTAAAAGAAGTCACTTCGGCTGTGAAAAATGTTGTCGGCGAGAAGGTTTTAATGGTCAAGCTCCCCCCTGCCGTTACAGATATAAGCGTAATTGCACGAGCGGCTGTTGAGGCCGGCGCCGATGCCCTCAGCCTGATTAATACCTTTACAGCTATGGTTGTCGATATTGAAACTCGCAAGCCGGTTTTGGCCAACCTGACCGGTGGATTGTCGGGGCCGGCCATAAAGCCGATAGCGGTTCATCTGGTCAACAAGGTCTATAATGAAGTTGCGAAAAGCAGCGGGATACCGATTCTTGGCGTCGGGGGAATCAGGACCGCTTCGGATGCTGTCGAATTTATTATCGCAGGGGCATCGGCGGTGGCTATCGGTACGGCGAATTTTATTGAGCCGGGATGCGCAGCGAAAATTATCGAAGGCATAAAAAAATATTGCGCTCGTAAAGAAATAGCAAATATCAACGAATTGATTGGCTTACTTTTAAAGGAGGAATAATTATGGCCGACAAAATATTTCACATCAAAAGAGTCCTGCATAAGCTGTCTTTCACTGTTGCTATCATTGTGTTGTTGCTGGTTGTGCCGGGCCTTGCAGCAGGACAGGAACTTAAATTAGATGAACGCCCTGCCGAGCCGGGCGAATGGGGTTACCGCCCTGCCGACGGTGCGGTCTCGCAGGTCAATCCGCCGAGTTTTAGCTGGCGGCCACAAAAAGAGATGATGTGGGAAATCGAGTGCGCCCGTGATACGAGATTCAAAAAGGTCGAATATCGTGTGAAAAATCTGAAGTTTAACGTGCACTGTCCGCCCCGTGTGTTCAGGCCGGGAATCTACACGTGGCGCTATCGTGGAAAAGACAGGAAAGGCCGTTATACGAGCTGGAGCCATGCAAGGACGTTCAGCATTGCGCGCAACGCGGCAGATATGCCTCTGCCCGCTCGCAAGGATTTGATTGGGCGGATACCGGAAAGCCATCCGCGGCTTTTTATGCGTCCTGAGAACCTCGGGCGGCTGCGAGAACTGGCACGGGGCAAAATGAAGAGAGAATATAGCAAACTCGTCAGTGAATGTGAGAGACTTTTGGCCAGACCGCCTTCGACCAAGGAACCGCCGAAGTATTCGAAAGATTTGGTGCGCGGCAGCGAAGCCTGGCGGAAGATTTGGTGGGGTAATCGCACATATACCATCCGGGCCTTGAACGGTGCGGCGACTCTGGCTTTTACCCGGCTGCTCGGCGGACAGGAAAAGTACGGCCTTGAGGCCAAACGTATCCTTCTGGAATGTGCCAAGTGGGAACCGAAAGGCAATACCGGCTATCGCTACAATGACGAGGCGGGTATGCCCTACAATTATTACTTTTCGCGCACATATACTTTCGTTAACGACCTGCTGAGCGAGCAGGAAAAGAGAATCTGCCGAGATGTGATGAAGGTGCGCGGCGACGAGATGTATCAGCATCTTTATCCGCGTCATCTGTGGCGGCCTTACGGCAGCCACGCCAACCGGGCCTGGCACTTTTTAGGTGAGATTGGTGTCGCCTTTTTGGGTGAGGTCAAAGGGGCCGAGGACTGGGTATGGTTTGCAGCCAATGTGTTTTTCAATGTGTATCCGGCCTGGTGTGATGACGACGGCGGCTGGCATGAGGGGGTCAGCTACTGGTCCAGCTACATCGGTCGTTTTACCTGGTGGGCTGATGTAATGCGGGAGGCCATGGGTATCAACGCTTATGACAAGCCGTACTTTTCCAGGGCCGGCTATTACGCGATGTATCTGATGCCGCCCGGCAAGGTTAGTGGAGGATTTGGCGATGGGGCCAATCGCAGAAGAGCTTCAACCCTCGTGCCGCTGCTGAGCCAGCTTGCAGCGCAGGCCGGCAACGGGCATTGGCAGTGGTACGCTGAGCAAATGGGCGGCCCCGCCATGACATCGGGATACATTGGATTTATTCGCGGTGCCCTGCCGAAGGTGGATTCCAAACCGCCCGATGAGCTGCCTGTGTCCAAGCTCTTCACTGGCACCGGGCAGGCATATCTGAATACAACGTTGAAGGACGCAGGAGAAGATGTGCAGGTCATTTTCAAGTCGAGCCCTATGGGGACGCAGTCGCATGGCAATACAGGTAACAATTCGTTTGTGCTCTGGGCGTATGGTCAGCGACTTCTGATCCGTACCGGCCACTATTATAACTATGGGGGCCCGCATCATCGTGACTGGATGTGGAGCACGCGCTCGGTCAATAATATCACGGTCAACGGGCGCGGCCAGGCCAAGCGCACCGCAAAAGCCCAGGGCAAAATCGTCGCCTTTAAGATTACGGATTCGATGGACATCGTTGTCGGCGAAGCGGGGCAGGCCTACGAACCTGCGCTGGAGCGTTTCACCCGAAGCATCATTTTTGTCAAGCCGGAATTAGTTGTTGTCTATGACCGTTTGGAGGCCGGGGAACCGGTGACATTCGAATACTGGCTGCATGCTGTCAATAAGATTGACGTGGAAGACCAGCACAATATCCGGGTGCGAAACGAAGATGTAGTTTGTGATATTGATTTTCTGGCACCATCGGATTTGACTTTCAGCCAGACCGACCAGTACGACCCCAATCCTATCCCGCGCATTAAGCTGCGTGAGTGGCATTTGACTGCGACGACGCCAGGTAAGAAAAAACGTGTTGAGTTCGTAACACTCTATCGTCCACATCGTCTCAAAGACAGAGTACCTGATGAGTCAAGTCTGGAGCGAATTAAGGGAGGTTATTTGTTGAATGCCACACTATCCAACGGCGAGCTCTCGGCGCTTCTTCCAACCTCCGACCGTATCACATTGAAGGCAGACGGCCTGGAAAGCAAAGGAGCAATCAAATGCCGGCTAAAGAGAGTCGGCGGGCCAACTCAAATACTTGGACTTGGTAAATAAAAGGAGCAAAGTAAAATGGCCAAAGATATGGAAAAATTATACAACGAAAGAATGAAGCGCTACGTTACGGCAATGCGAAACGAGAAGCCGGATATGATTCCTATTCGTCCGTTTGTTGCCGAGTTCACAGCTAAATACGCAGGGTACACCTGCCAGGAAGTAACGCATGATTTTGAGAAGGCATTTGCCGCCGCCCGCAAGTGTGCCGCCGATTTTGACTGGGACGCCGTGGTCGGTAATATGGTCTATGTTTGGACGGGGCTGACGGAAGCTATCGGGACGAAGTATTACGGAGTTCCCGGTATTCACATTCCACCTGATACCGGTTTTCAATATCGTGAGCCGCCTGAGGAGAAGGCGTTTATGAAGCCGGACGAATACGACCAGCTTATCGAGGACCCAACGGGATTTTTATTTAACGTTTGGCTTCCTCGTGTCTCGGCTGACGTGGCGGCGATGGGTGAACCGACATCGTTCAGGAATAACCTGTCGTTTTTGAAGGGCGGGATGGCGATGCTGAATTACTTTAACGCATTCGGAACGCAAAACGCATTGCTTCGCAGCGAGTCGGGGATAGTCTCAGCTATTTCCGGGATTCTTAAGGCGCCGTTCGATATTATCGCTGATAAGATGCGCGGTTATCTGGGTCTGGTTACAGATGTGATGGAGCGGCCGGACAAGGTGCTTGCCGCCTGCGAGGCCCTGATACCACACCTGACACATGTGGCACTTTCCGGTGCTGACCCGGATAAGAACGTTCCAATCGGGTTCTGGATGCATCGTGGATGTGTACCTTTCTTCTCACATGAACATTTCGATAAATTTAACTGGCCGACCCTCAAACCAATCATCGAAGAAATCTGGGCCAATGGACATCAGGTTCTGTTCTATGCCGAGGGTGACTGGAACGCACATTTGAATTCCTTTGCCGAGCTGCCGGACAAATCAATTGTTTATCACGTTGACCGTGGTGACATCTTCGAGGTACACAGGGTTATTGGGCATAAGTTCTGCATCAGCGGTGGGATTCCTAATTTTCTGTTGAGCTACGGCACGGCTGAAGAAGTGCGAGAATGCTGTAAGAAGGTGATTGATGGCGTGGCCGGGGACGGCGGCTATATTATGGACGCCAGCGCTATTATCCAGGATGACGGTAAGGTTGAAAATATTAAGGCGATGACCGAGTTCACGCGTGAATACGGGGTGTATTAAATTGACTATTGATTATTGACTATTGATGGAGTTTACCGAATGGCTAAACACAAGGAAACAGAAAGAAAGCCGGGTGTTTGTATTCCCTGGGAAGAAAAATTAAAAGAGCTGCCTGATATTTCGGGAGATAAAGAACTTGTCCGGAAAGTGTGGGAAGACATCGACGCATTAGGCTATGTTTATATCTGGCAGTGTCTGCTGTCATTCTGAGTTTGTGCTTCTATTGACGAGGCACAATACACGAATGGAAGAGGATTGGAGATTGTAGTATGAATCAAAGACGGTATATCACACGTCGTGCCTTTTTTAGAAGAGCCACAGGTGCTGCCGGGGTTGCGGTGGCGTTCCCATATATTGTCCCTTCATCAGCGCTGGGTAAGGCCGGTTCGGTTGCGCCGAGCAATCGAATTACAATGGGCTGTATCGGTGTGGGTGGTCGAGGCACGAGTGTTATGCAAAGTTTCCTCGCAACAGGTGAAGTTCAGATTGTCTGTATTTGCGATGTGGATGCAAACCGCCGTACAACAGTTAAGGATTTGCTGGCTAACAAATATAACAGCACGGGTTGTGCCACCTATAGCGACTTTCGCGAGCTTGTGGCTCGAGACGACATCGACGCGGTTTCAATTGCAACGCCGGATCACTGGCACGCGCTGCCGACCATAGAGGCGGCCAAAGCAGGCAAATCTATCTACTGCGAAAAGCCGCTCGCATTGACCATCGACCAGGGACGGAAAATGGTGGATGTAGTCCATCGCTACGGAGTGGTCTTTCAAACCGGAACGCAACATCGTTCAGAGCAGCATTTCCGCCGGGCTTGCGAGCTGGTTCGCAACGGCCGACTCGGTAAACTTCATACCATTGAAGTTGAGATACCAGGCAGCATGTCACTCGATGGCTTCTATTTTGAATCGGTGCCAAAAAGTCTGGACTATGATATGTGGCTCGGCCCCGCTCCTGAGGCCCCCTACTCGCCCAAGCGTGTGCATTCGTTCGGCTGGCGGTGGATTCTCGACTACGCCGGGGGCTGTGTTACTGACTGGGGAGCACACCACATCGACATCGCCCAATGGGCCATGGGCACAACTGGCACCGGACCGGTCGAGGTCCACGGTAAGGGCGTGTTCCCCAAAGACGGCCTGTTCAATGCCGCTGTCTATTGGCGTTATGAGTGCAAATACAACAACGGTGTAACTGTGGTATGCTTCGCCAAGGGAGAATTGTTAGCGGCGGGCCAGTATCCCAACGGGATAAAATTCATCGGCGAAAAGGGCTGGCTGTTCGTCAACAATAGCCGGATCGATGCCAGCCCCAAATCTATCTTAAAGGAAGAAATCAGCCCCGATGAGGTTCACCTCTACAGGTCATCAAACCACGCTCGCAACTTCATCGATTGCATCAAGACCAAAAAGCCTACCGCTGCACCGATTGAACAAGCACACCGTTCGGTCACGGTCTGCCACCTTGCCAACATTGCTATGCGCCTTGGCCGTAGAATCCGGTGGGACCCTACAGCAGAGAAAATAATCGGAGATGAACAGGCCAGTCGGATGCTGTCGCGGTCGATGTGCAGTCCGTGGCACTTATAGAATTGACTATTGACTATTTATTATTGACCATTGGTTGTAGTTTACAAAAATAACTCGTGCTATGAATTAAATGATGCAAATGAGGTTTTTTTAATGAAGGAAAACAGAATTAGTCGGCGTCGGTTTTTGAGAAATGCTGCTGGTGTATCTGCGGCCGCATTGGGTTTTCCTTATTTGGTTCGGCCTTCAGCGCTGGGCAAGGCAGGAAGTGTCGCGGCGAGTGAACGAATTACAATAGGCTTTATCGGCGTGGGTGGTCACGGCAGAGCAGTGAACCTTAAGAACTTTCTGGGCAACGCAGATGCCCAGGCCGTTGCTCTTTGCGATGTCGATAGCAACCATTGCAACATAGCCCGCGATATGGTGAACCAAAAATACGGCAATAAGGATTGTGCAACTTACAATGACTTCAGAGAAATTATCGAGCGGGATGATATCGATGCTGTGATGATTTCGACGCCTGACCACTGGCATGTTCCAATTTCAATAGCTGCGGCTAAAGCGGGCAAGGATGTAGAGTGCGAAAAACCAACACTGACCGTTGAAGAAGGCCGAGTCCTCCATGAGACGATGAAGCGTTATAATCGCGTTTTTCAGTGGTCCACGGAAGACAGGGCGGTGGATGTATATCACCGGATGTGTGAACTGGTTCGCAACGGAAGGATCGGTAAAGTTCACACTATCCGTGTGGAATTACCCAGCGGGCCGAATACAACCGGAGACCCGACGCCTATGCCGGTACCGAAGGGTTTTGATTATGAGATGTGGTTAGGTCCGGCACCATACGCACCATATACCAAAGACCGTATTCACTGGAACTTTCGATGGATTCTTGATTATTCGGGCGGACAGTTGACGGACTGGGGAGCGCATCTTCTCGACGGTGCTCAATGGGGAAATGATACAGAACATACAGGGCCGGTAGAGGTCGAAGGCAAGGGCGTGTTCTGTAAAGAAGGACTCTACGACACCGCTAAAGAATATAGAATCGAATATAAATATGCTGACGGCGTGAGGTTGATAGTAACGTCAGGGACGCCGAGCTTGCGATTCGAGGGGTCCGATGGATGGATAGGTAATCGCGGCTGGAGGGCGAAACTCCAGGCGGAGCCCAAATCAATCCTAAGTTCTGTGATTGGCCCGGATGAGATTCACCTTTATACGTGCCGGGCCGGCGAGCAGCGCAATTTTCTCGATTGCGTGAAATCGCGTAAGGACTGCTATTTCCCGCCCGAAATAGGTCATCGGTGCTTTACAGTCGCCCACATCGGCAATATCTCAATGCTGTTAGGACGAAAACTGAAATGGGACCCGGATAAGGAACGCTTTATTAACGATGAGCAGGCCAACCGTATGCTGTCACGGTCAATGCGCAGCCCGTGGCACCTATAGAATTGACTATTGTCTATTGACTATTGATTATTGGAAAGGGATGAATTATGAAAGTGCAAAGTAAAAAGGTTTGGGTAGTTTTGTTGCTTGTAGGGATTCTGTGTTTGTTACCGGCAGTGGATGCCGGCGCAAAAGAGACCCGTAAGAGAGTTAGTCTAACAGGTGGAGATTTTTCCCAATGGCGGGGTGATACCGGACAGTGGGAGATTGTCGGTGATACGTTTACGAACCTTGATAATGAGAAGCTGCTGAGCAGTAAGCCGGGCTCGGGAACGATTGTGAACGGGCCTACCGGCAGGACTTCGAATCTTTTCAGTAAGGCGGAATTCGGTGATGTCAAGGCCCATATCGAATTTATGGTTCCCAAAGGGTCCAACTCCGGCGTGTATTTTAATGGGCGCTATGAGATTCAGGTCTTCGACAGTTGTGGCGTTAAAGAGCCGAAGTACTCCGACTGCGGCGGCATCTATCAGCGCTGGGACAATAACAGAGAACCCAAGGGCTACGAAGGCCGTCCGCCACGGATCAACGCATCGCGACCACCGGGACAGTGGCAAACGTTCGATGTTGTTTTCCGCTCCCCCAGTTTTGACAAGAAAGGACAGAAGATTGCCAACGCCCGATTCGAAAAAGTTGTCCATAACGGGATAGTTATCCATGCGGATGTAGAGTTGAGCGGGCCGACACGTTCCAGTGCGTATAACGATGAAAAACCAATCGGGCCGTTGATGCTGCAGGGCGACCATGGGCCGGTGGCGTATCGCAATATCCGGATTGAGCCAGCGGGACCGAATCCGTTCTTTGCGATGGATACCGGAACGAAAGACGACAAACATAAAACCGCAAAAGAGCAGGTAGAAATGGTCAAGGAATTAGGGTATGCGGGAATTGGATGCACGGCTGGTGAAGGACTGGGTGAAATGCTCGAAGAGCTGGATAAGAACGGTTTGAGACTGTTTGCCGTTTATCTTGGTGCGAATATCGACCCCGGTCAGCCGAAATACGGCCCGGAATTGAAAGAGGCAATCAAGGTATTGAAGGGTCGCAATGCGATATTGTGGCTGTTCGTGCAGAGCAAGAAGCTCAAGCCATCTTCGCCGAAAGGTGATGCGCGTGCGGTGCAAATCATCCGGGAGATTGCAGATATGGCGGCTGAATCCGGAGTGCGGGTGGCGCTGTATCCGCACACCGGCTTTTGGGTCGAACGAGTAGAGGACGCGATACGAGTGGCGAAGAAAGTTGACCGTAAGAATGTAGGAGTAACCTTCAATCTATGTCACTGGCTAAGAACAGACGACGAAGAAAATATGAAATCACTGATTAAGTCGGCGATGCCATATCTGTTTGTTGTCAGTATCAATGGTGCCGACAGCGGTGGAAAGGATTGGAAACAACTTATTCAGACGCTGGACCGCGGCTCTTTTAACATACTCCGCTTCTTGAAAGTGCTGAAGAAATCCGGCTACACAGGCCCGATAGGACTACAGGGTTACGGCATCGGCGGCGATGCTTATGATAACCTGAAGCGTTCAATGGGCGCGTGGCGTAAGCTGTCTGAGAAGATAACCGCCAGGTAAACGGTAATTTCAAATATGTCAGCGGCAGGCAAATCAGTCGCGATAAGGATTTTCGTTTCGGACACCGCAGGATGCTCGAAGGGACAGACTTGATATTATGGATAAAGGTGGATTTGGCCAAAACGCTCCTGATAGAACTCGCACCATCCGGAAACTAACCTGGATATTTCGTAGGATTTTGCCGGTTTTTATCTTTACTAAGATTAAGTAGATGTCATAATACTCGTACCCGATAACCTTTTTGGAGGAGTGAGTCCAAATGGCGTTTAATAAGTGGATTCTTGTCAAAATAAGACTGAACGGACAAAGGTGTACACAGCGTGCACTGTGAGCCCCATTAGTAATTCTATAACGAGAAATAATAGGGCGCAAGAAAAAGCAGATTTCTCACGGGGTGAAAATATTAACAATTTTTGAAAGGGTAAACGATGAACAAACAACAAACTGCAAAAGTAAGCATGGGAAAGAGCATGCTTTGGGCTATGGCTATCCTCTTTATTTGGGCTGGCTCAGCAGTGGCTCAACAAAGCTTCCGCGACCTTGCGAGAGAATACGGGGCTGACTGGGTGGTTGGCCGATGGTCTGCCACAACTGACGATGGTACAGAGATAGAGTTAGTGTACAGGTGGGAACTTGAAGGGCACCTCCTGACTGTTGATTTCAAGATGGGTGAGTTTGCCTCCCGTGGTATGATATTTTTCATACCGGCTGAGGAAAAGGTCGTCGGAGTGAGCATTGACAACAGAGGTGGCAGGTCCAAGGGAACATGGGAAGAGCAGGATGGCAAGCTTGTCTCAAAAAGTGAGCGTGTTGACGCCGAGGGCAAAGTACAGAAGAGTGCTGCTGTTTACACAAAAGTGGATGCCAAGACGATAAAAATCGCTCTCTATGGCCTGGACCAGGACGGTGAGCTTAATGATGAGTCGTGGGGCAGCCTGGATTTCAAACGGCAGGTCAGAAAGACAACAAAGAAAACGGACAGGCAAGCCGGCAAACAAAAGAAATCCAACTGATAACGCTCATTGATTGGATTTGCTTTGGGTTTTATCATAGGTATTCGTCAAATAAAATAGTGCATTTGGCGTTATCTTTGGTAATATAGGGAAATGGAAACTCTAAAGCTATTGTGTGATTATTTTCCGACGGCGGTTTTTACCGGTAAGTGCCTGGTTTTCATAAGCGAGGACTGGCGCGTTGAGCTTACCGAGCATAAAGACAGCGATTTCAGCAAATCCGGCGATGAGCCATCTGTTATACGCATCAGAATCTTCAAGAGAGCACAGGATGGCGAACTTATCGGGGGGCATTATGAAGATTTTCAGCTTGCCTCGTTGGGTGAGCTTGCCGAACAGATTGAAAAATATGTGCAACAGGCGGTTGGGGTAAACCTCAGAGAAAATATTTAGTAAACGACACACAAAATTTTCTTCTTTCTATTCATTCCAACAGCTACAATCTGACCTATGGCCAATCTAAAGATTCAAGAGATTGATGAACGTGTGGTTTTTGTGGCAAAGATTGTGCCCGGCAGCAAATCGCCGACGCGGATTTGCGGGCTGCTTGATGGGATGTTGAAGGTAAAGGTTTCCGCAGCGCCCCAGAGGGGAAAAGCCAATCAGTGCCTGCTGAAGTTTTTAGCTAAGCAGCTCGGCGTGAAAAAGAAAGCCGTTAGTATAATCTCCGGAAAAACCAGCCCTGTCAAGCATATACAGGTTTCGGGCATTTCGGCTGATACGCTGTTGAAAAAACTTGGTTTGAATAAATAGGGAAATGGTCGGGCAAGCCCCACCCTACAGATGAGATTGCCACGGCCCCCTGCTTTCTTGCCTGCACCTGTCGATAACGCAGGCACAGGTGCAAAAGCAAGACGGGGGCTTCGCAATGACAAGTATAGTAGTAGTAGTAACAGGATTCAAGTTAATGACGGACAAATCATCCCTACTTTCATCCAGTGACGGCGAAGACCCGACTACACTAAAATATATGTTGAAGTTAGCGGCACCGATGGTGGTTACTACTATTTCTTTTACCATCATGCAGTTTGTTGACAGGTTTATGGTCTCTCGCCTCGGCACAGATGCATTGGCGGCGATTTTGCCGGCCGGTTTTGTCAGTTTCCTGCCCGGTGGGTTTGCCATAGGTGCGATAACAAGCCTTAATACGTTTGTAAGTCAAAGCCTCGGTAGAGGTGACAAAGAAGGCTGCTCGAATTATTTCTGGCAGGCGATATACATGGGACTCGTTTATTTTTTGGCTGTGGTGGTGATTATGTGGCCGACGGCGCCGTGGATATTCAAAATGATGGGACATTCGCCGGCGGTGGTTGGTATGGAAGTGATATATCTGCGAATTATGCTTTATGCTCATATTCTCGCCGTTATTAACTGGTCGTGCGGTCAATTCTTTATGGGCATACATCGGCCGATTATCACAATGTGTGCATCGTTGTGTGGGCAGGTGATCAATGTGGCGGCCAACTATGTGTTGATTTTCGGCAAGTTAGGTTTTCCTGCGATGGGAATTGCAGGTGCGGGCTGGGGGACATTTATCGGGATAGGAGTTGCAGCCGGCGTAAATATGTCCCTGTTTATGAGCAGCAATATAAACGCGACCTTTAAGTCCAGACGGACGTTAAATATTGATTTTAGTAAGATGTATGATTTGCTAAAGGTTGGACTTCCTGCGGGATTTGGGCTGATGGTGAATGTCGCGTTTTGGGGTGTGATTTTGTTCGGATTGGTCGGGAAATTCGGCACCGAAGCGCTGGCTGCGACAAGCGCTGCGCTTTCATACACAAGCCTTTCGGTTATGCCGGTTGTGGGCATGAGTACGGCCTTGACAGCGGCGGTGGGCAAGACAATAGGCCGGGGCAGAAAAGACATGGCGATTAAACAAACCAGAGTTTGCTTGAAAGTCGCGCTGGTTTATATGGGAATGGTGGGAATTTGCTTTTTTGTATTTAGAGATGCCCTGATGGCATTTTGGTCATCCGATGATAAAGTAATCGAAGCCGGCGTTAAAATTTTAATTTGTGCCGCTATATACCAGGCCTTTCACGCTTTACGGACAATTTACAGCGGCTCTTTGCGAGGGGCGGGCGATACGGTTTGGCTGGCAATCATCTCTGCGGTAGGTGCTGTAGTAATATTGGGATTTGGTGGCTGGCTTATAGCCAAGTTTTTCCCATCGTTTGGGGCCTTAGGGCCGTGGTCTGCCGCCACGGTTAGTATTATTGCGGTCGGATTAGCTAACCGCTGGAGATTTAAGAGCAAAAGATGGATGAGCATAGATTTATTTAAGCACCGTGCGGTTAGCGTCCCGATTCAAAACGGAGCAGCGGTTGAATAGTGGTTGTTGGTGGTTATTCCAAACCATCCGCAAGCTGCGCTTGAGGCTGCCACCCGTGGTCGTGCTCAATTTTTAATAGGTTTCATGTGGATGTTTCGAATTGCACCGGAAGTACACCAGGTTGCGATGCCGAGCGGCTGGGACAGGTCCACCTCAGCTCGGATGTCGATTTTTCGGCCGGTCGTTTCTATGTTTACAAGCTCTTCATCATCGAGCCAGGCTTGAATCCTGTCCGGCGTAACGCGCAGGCGGACGCGATACCATTTTTTGTCCTCAAACGAGATAAATTGTGTAGTCTCATTGTTAGCGGCGTCATAGTAGTCGATATTAGACAGGCCGCAGACGCCACCGCCCCATCCGCCGAGGATAAGCGAGCACGGGTTATCGGCGACGGGAAAGGTCAGTCCGCAGAAAAAGTCACTGCCATCGACCCGCATTGCTTCGAGTGTGATTTCGTAGTTCATCCGGACCAGCGGCCCGGTCCAGGTGATGCCGGTCATATCGTTGCCCATTTCGAGGTAAATTGCCCCGTCTTTGACATAAACATCGCCCTGGCCGCCAAAATCGGTAACCGCCCACTGTCCGAGTGACTTTCCATCGAAAAGGCTGATTTCGGTCTGGGGCGCTTCTTTCGAGACGTTAGGTTCAGTCTTTGGCAGCTCTTGCGAGACACTGGTTTCGGTCTGAGTTAGCTCCTGCGAAACATTGGGTTCATTCGGCGGGGCTGCTGAGGGGGCCTCGCGGCGACATGCCCCCAGTGTGACAACAAGAAGCAAAAGTATTGTGCATTTGTGTTTGGCATTCATCGTATTTCTCCCTTGTAAAAAATCCATTGAACAAAATAACCTCAGAAACTATATTATACAACAGGTATTTGCTCAAAGTAACTGGTTTTTCAGCATAAAAATTACGGAAAACACAAAACAACAAGGGTCTATCTGACGATAACATTTACCGATGAAGAAGATTTTTGCGGTAATAATTTGTGTTTTGATTTTCACGTCCGCTGTCCTGGGGCGCCGGGACGAGCCTCTGGCCAATAAGAACAAGGCAGGTTTATACGCAAGGTCAATTGAACATGTCCTTCGGTTAAGAGAAGACGATGTTGATTTGGCAACCGCCGCTTTGATTGTTTCGGAGCGGTGGAGTGATATGGTGTACGGGCGAAGATACCTGTCGAGATTAGATAATATGGCTTTGGAAATTCGCGAAAGGCTCACGCGTAAAAGGCTGAATGCAAACTTCAGAGCGATTCCTGTAATAAACAAGTATTTATTCGACGAATTAGGATTTAAATCAGCTTCAGAGACAAGGGACCCAAATAGTCTGTTTTTGCACACTGTGCTGGATGAGAAACGCGGGTATTGCCTGAGCCTTTCAATTCTTTATCTTTCACTGGCAGAGCGACTTGGTCTGCCTTTGTATGGCGTGGTTGTACCGGGGCATTTTTTTGTCAGATATGACGACGGCAGGAGACGATTCAATATTGAAACAACAAGCGAAGGCCGAAATGCTCCTGATGAGCACTATATAAATAGGTTCAAGGTACCCCAAGGCAGCAACGATAGTATTTATTTGAAGAATCTGAATAAGATTCAAACGTTAGGCTGTTTCTTTAATAATCTTGGGAACAGCTACGATGATGTAGGTAATAAGGAGTCTGCATTGCTGGCGCTTGAACGAGCAGTAGAGATAAATCCGACATTATCAGAAGCCCGGGCGAATTTGGGTAACATTTACCTGGAAAAGGGCCGGCTTGCCGATGCGATACGCGAATATAAGGTGGCATTGAGAATCAACCTGAGCGATGCCAAGACACACAACAATCTTGGAAACGCATATCTTCGAAGGTCCGAGATTCAAGATTCAAATTATAAAAAAGGTTGGTTGAACTACGCGGTTTTGGAGTATCTCTGGTCGCTTAGGCTTGACCCCAATCTGCCGGATGCGTACAAGAACTTAGCTGTAGCTTATTGCAAACAGGAAAAATTCGAGCAGGCGATAATGCGCTTGAGACAGGCAATTACCTTGGAGCCGAAAGACGCCTCCTGTTACAGCCAGTTAGGCAGTGTTTACGACCAGATGGGCAATTATGAGCAGGCAATATCTCAATACCAAAAGGCATTGAGGATTAACCCGAATTCTGCCGATGCCCATTACGGTTTGGGGCTTTGTTACAGCAAGCTGGGTTTTGTTGATGATGAAATTTTGGCGTACAAGAGTGCGTTAGCTGTTAAACCTGATATGTTAGCTGCACTTGTAAATCTGGGCAGTGCCTATTTTGGACAGAAGAAATATGATGCGGCTATCGAGCAGTATAAAAAAGCTGTTCTGATAAAGCCCGATGAAGCTATGATTCATTATAATCTTGGGGCAGCGTATTCCAATAATGAGAATTACAAGCAGGCGGTAGCTGAATATTTAAGGGCGGTCGAGATTGACCCGGAAATCGGTGATGCGCATTACGGACTCGCTCTTGGGTATTATCAGTTGAAGAATTACGATTTGGCCTGGAAACATATACAAATTGCCGAGAAATTGGGGGTGGAGATTTCCAAAGACCAGCTCAATGCCATCAAAAGAAATTTGCGATAGAGTAAACTACTATTCCGTAACACGCCTGTTAGTCGAAGAGCCATTCCAACAGGGGGAAGCGTGAGTTTCCGCATCTAATTTAATGAGTGGCAGCCTCAAGCGAGTCCAAAAAATTCGGACGAGCTTGGGGATGTCTCGGACTTTCGTAGGGTGGGCTTTAGCCCACCGAACTAAATTACCAGCATCATCTCGGTGGGGCAAGCCCCACCCTACCAGTAACCACCACGCATTTATCGTGTTACAGACCACTACACGTAAAATTTGCTGCCAAAAGCAAGATTGATCCGCTCGGCTTCACCTGGCTTTGCTGGTGACCGAGCGATGCTTTATCTGTTTAGAATACACCTATCGGATTAGTTTACTACAACCTGAATGGAAAAGGTTTTCAAAGGCTCAACACCTTCTTCCCAGGGTCTATGATAGACGAGCCGGAGGGTCATTTGGCCTGCACTTATGGCCTCGAAACGGAATATTTCCCAGCCACCCGCGCCTACAAGCGGCGGCTCACCTGTCTGGGATGGCTTGAACTCTGCCTCGCCCATCTGCTCCAGGATAGACTCCTGGATTTCAGCTACCTCCCATCGATAACCGGTGGTGGGATTTGATTCCAGTGTAACGACAAGAATCTGCCCTTGCTCAAGCTCAACCTGGCTGCCGTCATCGTTTTCATCGACATTGACCTCTTCAGGTTCAACTGGTGGAATTCCCTCAAACAAATGCTCGGCAAGAACTATAAGGTCATGGACATCGACGATGCCATCGCCCCAGGGCATCGGGCCAATATCACATAATGACTCATCCGTTCCCCAGTGGTCAAATATAATGCACATGTCGGCAAAGTCAACAATTCCGTCGCCGTTGAGATCAACTACCGGCTCGATTGACACCTGCCATATGTCGAAATCACCATACCCGCCGGACCGGTCAGACACAAAGAACAAGACAGAGCCGTCATCTGAGATATCGGCCATAGCGTCGGTATCCGAACTGTTGACTTTTGGCCCCAGATTGACAGGGTTGCCCCAGGGATCATTTTTCGTCGCCCTTCTCGTTACCCAAATGTCCCAACCACCTGAGCCACCTGGCCGATCGCCGCTGAAGAAGAGGCACAGCCCGTCGGCCGAGATGTCCTGTTCACCCTCAAAGGCCGAACTGTTGACCGTTTCTCCAAGATTCACTGGTTCTGCCCAAGGGTCGAAGAGGCTCGGCCTCGATGTAACCCATACGTCGCTACAGCCGGAGCCAGGCCGCACGCTACCAGTCCACGTGCAGAAGAAAAGCTCCAGGCCGTCGGAGGAGATGCTCGGGTGACCATCAAAATCCGAAGTATTTACGTTGGGGCCAAGAGGTTCCGGCCTCCCCCAGTCATCTTCTTGCGTTGCTCGCGTCGTCAGCCATATGTCGGAAAAACCCCCGGGCCCGCCGGGTCGCTTAGAGGTGAAAAACAGCTCCAGTCGGTCGGGCGAGAGACTCGGCGCCCAGTCGTCAGCCGAGCTGTTGACCGTTGGCCCAAGATTCATGGGCGTTCCCCAGTTGTCATCTGGCGTTTCCCGCGTTGTCACCCACAAGTCGCCACCACCTGACCCGCCAGGCCGCCCGGACTGGAAGTAGAACGACAGACCGTCAGGAGAGATGTGCGGGGAACCGTCGCTAGCCGAACTGTTGACAGTTGGTCCAAGATTTGTGGGGGTGCCGAAGGTGAAATCTGCCTTCGCAACCTCCGCAGCCATGCCCAATGCCAGAACCAGTACGAGTGAAATTGTCTTTTTCATCTTATCATCCTCATATAGTCAAGTTAATGGTTTTAGCGGTTTTCTTTGATGAAAATCTCGCTGATTAAACGCCATTTGGACTACTTCCTCCAAAGGACTTATGATACAAAGGCATTATAATATATGCTCATTCGTTTGCAAGAGAAAAAAAAAGATTTTTACAGACGTGTCCATGGTGGATATTGGGCGCCAAAAAGAGGTTCTTCACTTCGCTACGCTTCGTTCAGAACAACAAGTTTTACACGTTTTCAACAAAGCAAGTATCTAACAAAAAAACAGAATGCTGATAAGAATAAAGAGGAAGAGATTGTTTAACAGATTTCTCGACTTAGCCTGCGGCTACGCTCGAAATGACTATTGAAATTAGGTGCTCATTTTGTTAGACATTCTTGATGGGTTTATCCGAAAACCGACAAATCAAACGAAATATCCGGTACCCTAAATATTGGTGAATAGTTAGATTTCACTTGACAAAGTGGTGCTGGTTCACTATTTAAGCTGTTTCTTTAGTATTTGAAATTGTATGGAGTAATTGAGAATGTTGCCTAAGAAGAAAACCAGTAAGTGCAGGACACGTACTCGTCGCAGCCATCATCGTCTAAAGGCTGTAAACTATTCGATATGTAAGAAATGTGACCAGCCCAAGCTGCCGCACGCAGCGTGTGAAAACTGCGGTTACGTTAACCCGAAAATCACATTGAAACTCGGCAAAGAGGAAAGCAGCTAACAATGCGGATAGCAATTGATGCAATGGGAGGTGACAATGCACCGGATGAGATTGTCACCGGTGTGCTGGAGTCAGTTGAGCAGCTTGATAAAGATGACGAGTTGATACTTGTAGGGCCCGAGGAGATAGTAGAGGCACAGTTACGCTCCCTGAAGGTGCGCAAAGGTGCGGTTAGTGTGCTTCATGCTCCCGACATTATTGGTATGGACGAGGTGCCGATAGAGACCCTGCGAAAGAAACCCAAAAGCTCAATCGCTGTTCTTGCCAAAATGGCCAAAAGGGGACAGGCTGATGCGGTCATTTCGGCTGGTAATACCGGGGCCTGTGTTGCCGCCTTCCAAATGAGGATGAGAAATCTGTCCGGTGTTAATCGTCCGGGGATAGCGGTGGTATTTCCCACGCCCGAAGGGCCGGTAGTAATATGTGATGTTGGCGCCAATATTGCCTGTAAGCCGATAAATCTTTATCAATATGGTGTGATGGCAAGCATGTATTCAAAACATCTGCTTGGGATTGAAAACCCAAGGATTGGGATTATGAGTATTGGTGCCGAAGATGCAAAGGGTAATGAAATCGTCAAAAAGGCGCGGGAGCTGATGAAATCCGATTCGAATATGAACTTCGTAGGTAATATTGAAGGAAGAGATATTTTCGAGGGTACTTGTGACGTTGTAACTTGCGACGGCTTCGTCGGCAATGTGATTTTGAAACTAACCGAGGGCCTTGTTGACGGTTTGTTTAAGGCGATAAAGAACGAGCTTATGGAGGAAAAACTGCGACTTGTTATGAAGTTTAAGCCTGTGATGAAAAGAATCTATAAGAAATACGACTATAATACCTATGGCGGCGCGCCTTTGTTAGGTGTTAACGGCACAGCGCTAATCTGTCATGGTTCAAGTCAAAGTAGAACCATAAGAAATGCGATTTTAGCCTCCAAAAGATTCTACACGGAAAAAATAAACGACAAAATAATTGAATGTCTATCGGGAACTTGCGTAAGGACCACTGATGAATAAGCTGATTAACGGTCAGTCCCCCCCCTACCATGCAGTCATCACCGGTTACGGCTCATTCGCGCCGGCGAAAACACTAACGAATGAAGAACTTGCAAAGATGGTGGATACCTCGGACGAATGGATTACCACGCGTACCGGTATCAAGGTTCGACATATCACTACCGACAATGAAAGCACGGCATTTTTGGCCACCGAAGCATCCAAAAGAGCTTTGGCTGAGGCAAACCTTGACCCCGGCGAACTCGAGATTATCATAGTGGCTACTATTACGCCCGAGATGGTCTTTCCATCGACGGCGTCCTTTGTGCAGCGGGCTCTGGGGGCAAAGAAAGCATGGGTGTTCGATTTGGCCGCTGCGTGCAGCGGTTTTGTGTATGGCCTTTCCATTGTGCAGCAGTTTATAGAAAGCGGCCGATTTAAGAATGCCCTCGTAATAGGTGCCGAAACTTTGACTAAGATTACCGACTGGACCAACCGGACAAGCTGTGTCCTTTTCGGAGACGGGGCCGGTGCGGTGCTGCTTGAGCAAAGTAATGACAGACGCGGGGGTATTTTATACAGCACTATGCATTCGGATGGGCAGCGCTGGGAAGCATTGAACTGCCAGGCTTACGGTTCTCGCTACCCGTCGGATAAAGAGTTAGACGACCCAAAGAAAATCTATATGGAAATCAAGGGCAGAGAAGTCTATCAGCAGGCCATTCGGCGAATCGTTGAAACTGTTAACCACTGCCTGGACCATTGTGATTTGACCCTTGATGATATTACGATGCTCATCTCACACCAGATGAATGCAAGGATTGTTGAGTCTGCAGCAAAGCGGTTAAACCTGCCGCCTGAAAAGGTCTTTTTAAATATCAACGAGTACGGCAATACCTCAGCGGCCTCGGTGCCCATTGCCTTTGATGAGTGCGTCAGGAAGGGGAAAATCAAACGTGGTGATATTGTTGTTTTAGTTGCTTTCGGCGCAGGATTGACGTGGGGAGCAAATGTGATTGAGTTTTAAGCTTCTCGAATGGAATATTTTGTCTTTATACTGCGAGCAAATCCGGGTTTTCGGCTCTTTGTAAGGTACAGGAAGCTAAGATAATAACACAAGTGACCGAAGGAGCTTAACAATATATGAATTTTAACAAGATGCCGGCACTGCGTATAGGTGCCCTGGAAGTTGAAATACCAATTGTCCAGGGAGGGATGGGCGTCGGCATTTCCTTATCAAATTTAACCTCAGCCGTTGCAAACGCCGGCGGTATTGGAGTTATTGCCACCCCTGGAATCGGTCAGTTTGAATCCGATTGGGACGCAAATCCCAGCAAAGCAAACAAAAGGGCCTTGCAAAGAGAAATAAGAAAGACAAAGGCCAAGACAAACGGGATTATCGGCGTAAATGTAATGGTGGCCCTTTCAGATTTTGACGACCTTGTGCAATGTTCTGTGGATGAAGAGGTGAATATGCTCTTTCTCGGTGCAGGACTTCCAATAGGGCTTCCTAAGACACTACCGCTCGATAGGCTGGGTGAGCTCGCTACGAAGTTTGTCCCTATAGTGTCTTCCGCCAGAGCAGCTAAGTTAGTATTTAGAGCCTGGCAGAAACGATACGCCCATGTGCCCGATGCCGTGGTTGTAGAGGGTCCATTAGCTGGAGGGCATCTCGGCTTCAGAAAAGACCAGATAGATAATCCTGACTATGCGCTGGAAAAAATACTGCCGGAAGTGATCACTGTCGTAAAGTCTTATGAAGAGCAATTCAACAAAAGCATTCCGGTCATCGCCGCCGGCGGAATATATACAGGTGCTGATATTCACAGATTTATGGAGTTAGGGGCCCAGGGAGTCCAGATGGGTACCAGGTTTGTTGCAACTTATGAGTGTGATGCCTCCATGGAATTCAAAGAGGCGTATCTGAACTGCAAAAAAGAGGATATTGTCATAATTGACAGCCCCGTTGGATTGCCTGGACGAGCCATACGGAATAAGTTTCTTGAGCGGGTTTTGTCGGGGAGCAAAGAGCCTTTCAAATGCTCCTGGAAGTGCCTGAAAAGTTGTGATTTTAAGAATGTGCCATATTGTATTGGTCTTGCATTAACCAACGCCAAGAAAGGAGACCTTGAAGAAGGATTTGCTTTCGCGGGAGCTAATGCCTATAGAGTAGATAAAATCATTTCCGTTAAAGAGCTTATTGGGACGTTAGTTGAAGAATATATGGCCGCAGCAATGCAGCGTTCAACGAAAGCCGAATTGCCGATATAAACGGTTAGGCAAATCTTGAAGGCCGGAAAAAAGGAACTCGAAATGAATATCTATGTGGGGAATTTGTCACGTGAGACAATTGAAGACAGCTTTTTTATTTCCGGGACAGGGTGCTCAGGTTGTAGGGATGGGCGCCGAAATCGCACAGTTATTTCCGGTTGCAGCAGAGATTTTTCAAAAAGCTAATGATATTGTCGGATTTGACCTGAGTGGAATTTGCTTTGAAGGCCCCACCGAGCCATTGAACAGCACGACAATTTCGCAGCCTGCGATTTTTGTAACTTCCGCGGCCATATTGGAGGTTCTCAGGACAAGACCTGCCACAAGTACTATAAGAGCAGATGTAACAGCGGGTCTTAGCCTTGGCGAATATACTGCCCTCTATGCCGCTGGGCTGATTAGTTTCAAGGATGGACTTATCCTTGTGCAGAAGCGGGGCCAGGCAATGCAAGCGGCGGCTGATGCCACTGACGGGGCGATGGTCAGCATTATCGGCCTTGACGAAGAAAATGTCCGTCAGCTTTGTGCCGAGGCCGCTGAGGGCGAATTGCTCGTACCTGTTAATTTCAACTGCCCGGGACAGGTTGTAGTAAGCGGCAGCAAATCGGCCTGCAAGCGGGCTGAACAGTTGGCTGAAAAGTATGGCGCTATCAAAGCTGTACCGTTAGAGGTGGCAGGTGCTTTTCATACGGAAATGATGTCTAATGCGGCCCAGGCCCTTAAAGAAGCGTTGTCTAATTGTGAGATTTCAGAGCCGTCAGAAATTAAGACTATTGCCAATATTAACGCCGAATATTACGAATCAAGCCAAAAAATCGCAGAAGGTTTGATAAATCAGTTGACTTGCCCTATTCTCTGGCAAAAATGTATGGAACGGCTTCTGACTGATGGAGTTGAAAAATTTTATGAGATTGGTCCCGGCAGGGTTTTGACGGCACTTTGCCGAAGAATCAATAGAAAAATAAAGGTTGTGAATGTAAGTACTTTGGATGCTATAAAGTCTATTATGTGAAATGTGATATACGAAGCACGAAATCCGAAATCCTAAACAATATCTAATTAGTTACTGTTGCGGAAAGCAAAAACCTGCGATGTCACCCCTGCGAAAGCAGGGGTCCAGAGCGAAAAACTGGATTCCCGCTTCCGTGGGAATGACAAATACTGTTTCCGCAACAGATACTAATTACCAAAATTCAAATGACTAAAACATTTGGTTTTGAAAATTTAGGCATTTGAATTTCGAATTTGTTTCGTATTTCGAGATTCGATATTCGGATCTCCCCCAGATGCAAGGTATGATATCCCAATATTAGGAGATTATAAGGATGTCGGAAAAAAGACTGGCTGTTGTAACGGGTGCCGCCAGAGGGATAGGCCGGGCGATTGTTCTTGAATTGCTCAAGCAGGGCCGAACCGTTGCCGGGCTGGATATAAATGCTGAGCAGCTTAGTGAGCTTGAGAGTGTTGTAAAAGAAGCCGGTTTTACGGTCATAACTAAATGTGTGGACATAACTAATACGGATGAGTTTACTGTGGTACTTGAGTCCCTCGCTGCCGAATACGGCGGGATAGGAATCTTGGTGAACAATGCCGGCATTACCCGCGATAAACTGATGATGCAAATGAAAGAAGAGGATTTTGACAAGGTCATCAATGTCAACCTTCGTGCCGCTTTTATAGCAACTACCTTTGCCATCAGGTCGATGGTCAGAAACAAATTCGGCCGGATAATAAACTTAAGCTCCGTTGCGGCAATAATGGGACAGGCCGGCTCAAGCAACTATGCGGCCAGCAAGGCTGGGCTTATCGGCATGACAAAGTCGGTCGCACGGGAAGTCGGCAAAAAAAATATTACTGCAAATTGCATCGCTCCGGGATTTATCATGACCGAAATGACAGAAGTGCTCCCGGATGCGGTTAAAGACGCTGCAAAGCAGATTATTCCGGTGCGGCGATTTGGTCAAGTTGAAGATGTTGCCAGGGCTGTCGCATTTCTTGCAAGCGACGAGGCCGGCTATATCACCGGCCAGGTCCTCTGCGTGGACGGCGGTATGGCTATGTAACCCCCTGTCGCTTCACTTCATCATTCATTATTCCGTGTTCGATATTGGACATTCCTCTGCCGTCATTGCGAGGCCTGTCTTGTAGGCCGAAGCAATCTCAATCCCTTCATAAAACCAATTAACCAATTAACCAATTAACTCAAACTAACCGATTCTCTATGTCATTCCCGCGCAAAGCCTGCCCTGAATTAGCCGTAGCCCTGAGCGAAGTCGAAGGGGCAGACGAATGGGCGAGAATCCATATTATTGACACGCCCGGTTACCCTTGTTTACGCCGTTGCTTTACCCCCGCGTTTCGTTTCACGTGGGGTCGTTTATCGTTTACTACTCAAATCTTATTTTGGGCGTTTTCTTTTCTACCTCCTTTTAGTGTTCTGTTGGGCCGTTGCCGGCGTAGAGGGCCTTTACTTCGTCCTCGCTCAGGGCATAGCTGTAAATGCGAACGTCGTCGATAAGGCCGTTCCATTTGCGTCCCGTCCATTCCGAGTTTCCGCCGATATAAACTGGCTCACCATTCGTGGTTATGCCGCCGCTATAGGCCATCGGACTTTTTGGGTCCTCCACACCATCTACATACAAACGGATCTTCGCTCCATCGTACGTTCCACAGACGTGATGCCATTCACCGGCTGCTACCTCAATATTTCCGTTGATGTAGTGACCAGCAGAACCAGGGCTGATGGCAAAGTGAAATCTTCTTTGGTCGTATGCGGTAGAAAGCCTCCAGGCGGAGTCCCCTTTAGTGACGATACTTGTCCAGTTACCAGGGACCGTGGCGATATTTACCCAGGCTGCAACTGTTATCGAGTTGGTAATGTCGAAGGCCGGATTACTTCCGCAATTTACATAGTCGCCGTCACCGTCCAGACTCAGTATATTACCTCTTATGGAATCTGAAATGATGTGTGCGTCCCCCACGAGTTTTCCGTCCAGACCGCTGCCGGACGAATCAATGACGTTGCGGCCTTCTATCCGGTCAAATTTCCACCACCCGACCATTCTGCCTGTAGAAAAGCTCCATAGATTGCCCCCATGGTAAGGCTTGCCCGATTGGTATAGTTTCAGCCGCGATTCATAATGGGCCTGCCACTTAGCGCGTTTATCCTCGGTCAGTAAATCAGTCGCTTTTTTCTGCCACTTGACGGCGGTGGCAAAATCACCGACCTCGGCATAAACGGCCGCAAGGGTACCGACGTAGCGGTTGTCCTTCCAGTCCGTCAGTTCGCACGCCTTGGTAGCGTTCTCAATCGCCTTTGCGCCATCACGAAACTCAGCCGTTGGGCACGCGGCCCGCAGCCAGGCCAAGTCGCTAAAGGCCCGCGCATAGTCCCGGTCGATACGCACCGCTGTCTCATAATCGCTAATCGCTTCGCCGTACCCACCGCCGCGGTGCTTTACACTTCTGCCACGTTCGTAATACGCCCTGGCTAAGGACTTGATAGCACTTTGCACGTGTGCGGCAATGTCAGTATATTCCTGAAGCGGCAATGACTGTAGCTCTTCTACCAGTTGTGAAGCATCCCTCAGTTTCCCGGCTTCGATGCATTCCCAGACGAGATAGACCTTGCTGTTCTCCCCGGCGAAGAGTTGTTCCGCTTTGCAAAGGTAGCTTAGTTTGTGGGTGTGTTTACCGTCCTCAAACAAGCGCCGCAGTCGATTGAGAGCGGCTTCGGCTTCTTTGTCGCGGCCAAGCCGATGAAGGGACATCGCGATGAACGATACGTCAGCCGGACTGGGTTCATAGTTAGCGGCACGTCGGAGTTTGTCGACGACGGTCAAAATCACAAGGGCTTGCTCGTATGCGCCCATCCCGTACTTCTCTATACCTCCCAAGGCAAGGTCTTTTATGTGCCTGTTTATCCCTGAGGTCAGTGTGGGTTGGTCACCGCTTTCCCAAAGTTTGGCGAGTTCCTCCAAATCAGCAGTAGCCTTTTCGTACTCTTGGAGGTAAGCGTAGCATGCCGCGCGGGAAAGATAGTTTTCTGCATCTCCAGGATCGGTGTCGATTCGGCGGCTAAAACGGTTGGCCATTTCCTGACAGTGTTCTTGAATCGTTCGACCAGGCCTGAGCGCTGCGACCTCGGCGACCCAGATTTCGTGATGCAGATCCCCATATACCCTTTCGATGGCGATCTTGCTTATGTCAGGGGCAGACCAACTACACCACCCAAATCGACCGCTCAGGACCTTTGAGGCCTTTTTCGTCTTCACGTCGTAGATCCAGAGTCCTGTATTACGAAAGTCTCCCACGCTCAGTTCTTGCCCGTCTGGCGACCAGCTTAGAAAAGTCGCTGTTCCTGCCAGAGGCATCGTCCAGCTTGCGACGACCGAGTTGGTGGATAGCTCCACGATTTGACGCTCCAAGCCCCTACAGGCAATGTACTTCTCGTCTGGTGACACCGTAGGAAAAGAATAGGGACACGAGATGATCGCTGTTGGCTTAGCACCCTCTTCGATGGAAATCGAGTAGAGCATCATGTCCAGCCGTGAATGATAGAAAACTCGCTTTGAGTCACGGCTCCAGCAAGGCCAATATCCCTTGGCCATCAATCGTGGCTCTTCTGTGCCCTCTGACTTGATAATCCAGACCTCTCGCTCCACGAGAGATGGGTCTTTCGCCGCACGTTCGGTAGTAAGCTCGGTAAGTAATAGGCTCTGTCGATGTCGGGTAAAGGCAATGTGGCGCCCGTCAGGAGACCACGCCGGATCATGACCAGCAACCGTCAATAGGCGGGTCTTTCCCGATTCCAGATTGACGATTTCGATACCAGCAAAGCCGAGAATGCCACAACTGTAGGCCAACTCGGTTCCGTCGGGGGACCAGGTAGCATGAAACCCCTCGGGCACCACTCGCTTGGCCTTTTTAGCCAACTGCTCATAAATTTCGGCCGACTCGTGCATCGCCAAAAAAGCGGCACCTTCGGGTCTGCGCTGCGGCGGATACCATAATAGACCGGCATCAAGGGTGTCAGACACATATTTCGCAGCCGATCGATCAAGCCACCATTTTCCCATTAACCCGGACTTAATGATTGTGTCATATTTGACCTTCGCTTCGTCATAGCGGCCCAAAGCAACAAGTGCACAGAAAGCATGGAAGTGATACATTCTCTCATCCGGCCCAAGCCGGACACACGCCTGGGCATCTGAGAGAGCCTGTTCATAATTGCCCATTCGCAAGTGGGTCCGGCGGCGCTCATCATAAAGTTCGGCCTCGTCAGGGGAAAGTTTGACTGCTTTATTGTGGTCCCTAATGGCCTGAGCCAATAGTTCCTTTTCACCCTGTCCTATCGCCTTTTCCCGCCGAGCAATCGCACGAAGCGCGTACCCCTTTGAATTATTCGATTCATTCCCAATCATTACAGATGCGTCTATCTCCATCCCGTCGTATTTCCTGACCGCATAATATGCTAAGGCTCGCGCTTCGCGAGAGTCATAATGGCCCGGATCAAAATCCACGGCTTTGTTCAACCACTCAAGGGTTTTATTCACGGTGCCGGCCATCATAGAACGGTTGAAGTAGGCCTCGGCAGACTCCGAAAATAACTTCTCACCTTTTTGTTGATGTTCTTTTACCTTCTGCTGGTATTCTTCTGTTGTTTCAGGGTCACCAGGGTCACTTTCCAGATAAATCCTGGCCAGAAGAAAATGAGCCTGGCAGGCAATCTCATCTCGTTCGTTCAGCAGCTTCTCCAGTTCTTTCACAGCAGCGGCAGGACCCTGTAACTCCAAAACGAGCCGGGCACGCAGCAGACGCGCTTTAGGGCCGACGTGTTCACTATTGAGAATGGTTTCGACTTTGGCAAGTGCCTCTTGAAACTGTCCGCTGGAACGCAACTCCATAGCCTTCGACAGAATGTTTGTGTGTCTAAGAAATTCAGCCTCTTTACCTCGATTAACAGCCCCAATGTACATCACGGAAACCACTGCCATACAAGTCAGTAGAATTGTCACCATCGCTGCCGCAATAGCCTGCGTTCGGTGTTTACGCAGGAATTTTTTCATACGGTATATTTTGCTGGGCTGCCCAGCCAATACCGGCTCGTGGCTGAGGTGCCGTTGGATGTCCTCAGCCAGGGCGTGAGCAGTCTGATAACGGCGGGTGCGGTCTTTCTCCATCGCCTTAATCGTAATCCAATCCAGGTCCCCATGCAGTTTCCGCCCTAATGTTCGAATATCCGTGCGACGCAATTGTGCCACCTTCGTCGATTCTTCCCCCGAAATCGTGCTCAGCCGTGTACTTGGTGTCTTGGGCTCCTCCTCCCGGATTATATGCCGAATGTGGTCAACGCCCCCTTCACGAAGTGTTTTTGGGTCGAACGGCAGTGTGCCGGTCAATAGTTCATAAAGAACCACGCCCAGCGAGTAGATATCGGAGCGCGTGTCAACGTCCTGACCGGTCATCTCTGCCTGCTCGGGACTCATATACTCCGGAGTGCCGATAAACTGGCCCTGCTCGGTCACCAGCGTTCTCTCCGTCAACGGCTGGCTGATGGCCTTGGCGACTCCGAAATCGATGACCTTGGGCACCGCCTGCTCGCCCTGGATGGATACCTGCACGTTCGAGGGCTTGATGTCGCGGTGAATGATGCCTTTTTGGTGGGCGTGCTGGACTGCCTCGCACACCCGCAGGAAGAGATTAAGACGCTCCTCGATGGTCAACTTGTGCCGGTCGCAGTGCTCGGTGATAGGGACGCCCTTGACGTATTCCATTACGAAGTATGGCCGACCCGCCTCAGTCGTGCCTGCATTGAACACGTGGGCGATATTTGGGTGCTCTAACAGGGCCAAAGCCTGGCGTTCAGCCTCGAAACGGGCGATAACCTGCTTGGTATCCATGCCCGGCTTGATGACCTTCAGCGCCACTCGGCGTTTGACCGGTCTGAGCCGCTCGGCCAGATAGACTATGCCGTAACCGCCTTCACCCAGGACGCTGAGCAGCTTATAGGGACCAACTTGCCCGCCTGGCAGTCCCGCCTCGTCCGTAAAACTGGCTGTGGGAACGCCTTCGTTCTCACCTGACCGTTTATCCTTCCTTTCTTCAGCATCGCTCATCAGCATCTCACTTTCAAACTATACAATACCCCAGGCCCCACCTTCAGTCAAACAGATTCTGCAGCTTTTCTACTGCCACACATTATCATCCTCCTGTTAAATTAATCCTTGACCATCGGTCAGCCCGAAAAAAAATAAAAAAATGTTTGTAGATGGGTATTTTTGTATGTAATATACCCGCCAATAAATAATAAATACAATTGGTTGTTGGTAGCAGCTATTGTTAATGGAGTTTGATTGGAAGGTTACTGAATAAATTCCTGTTTAATTAGGGAGGAAAACAAGTGAGTGCTGATGAATTAGATGTTCAGGCAATTGAGGATAAAGTAATCGAGATAATAAGTGAGCAGATGGGCGCAGAAAAGGCTGAAATAACGCGTGAGACCTCATTTATTAACGATTTGAATGCCGACTCATTGGATACGGTTGAGCTCGTTATGGAATTTGAGGACGAGTTCGATATGAGCATACCGGACGAGGAGGCCGAGAAGATACAGACAGTCGGCGCCGCAATCGACTACATCGTCAATATTGCACAATCCAAGAGCCAAGAGTAGCGAACAAGTTTAGTATGAATAAACGGCGAGTTGTTATTACGGGCTTAGGTTGTGTAACCGCCTTAGCCGAGTCCGCTGATGAACTTTTCGCTGCGCTGTGCGAGGGTAAAAGCGGCGTTTCTACTATAGAATCATTCGATACCGGTGCATACCCGGTAAAGTTCGGAGGCGAGATAAGAAATTTTGACGTAACGAAATACGTTGACCAGCGCCAGAGCAAGCGAATGGACCGCTTTACGCAGTTTGCTGTGGCAGCGGCGAAGCAGGCTGTGGATGACAGCGGCCTTGACTTTTCCAAAGAAGACATTTTTCGTGCCGGTGTCATTGTTGGCACAGGCATAGGTGGTCTCAATGAAATTGAAGAGCAGCACAAAAGACTTTTGGAAAAAGGTCCGAATAAGGTTTCGCCTTTCTGTGTTCCTCGGCTTATGGCTAATGCGGCCAGTGGTACCATTGCTATTTGCTATGGCGTGCGAGGGCCTAATTTTTGTGTTACAAGCGCCTGTGCTTCGGGAAATCACGCTATTGGAGAAGCTTTTTCCAACATCGTTGCCGGACGAAGCGATATTATGATAACCGGCGGTGCTGAAGCCGCTCTTACGCCGATAGGATTAGCTTCGTTCTGCGCTGCCAGGTCGCTGAGCACTCGAAATGATGACCCACAGGGTGCTTCAAGACCGTTTGACAGGGACAGAGATGGTTTTGTTCTTTCCGAAGGAGCCGGGATCTTGGTTCTGGAAGAAGAAAGTCACGCTAAGAAACGCGGCGCAAATATATACGCTGAGGTTCTTGGTTACAGTGCTACCGATGATGGCTATCACATTACCGCACCACTGACGAACGGTGATGGCGCCGCAACGGCGATGAAGTTAGCACTGATTGATGCCGGTGTCGAAACAGAAAAGATAGATTATATCAACGCACACGGGACAGCTACCGAGCTAAATGACATTGCTGAAAGTGCAGCTATTAGATTCATTTTTGGCAAACGTGCATATAAGATACCTGTCAGCTCAACCAAAAGCTCTCTCGGACATTTGCTTGGTGCCAGCGGTGCCGTTGAGCTTATAATATGTGTAAAAGCCATTAATGAATCAACTATTCCCCCCACTATCAACCTTGAAAATCCCGATGAGCGCTGCGATCTCGAGATGGACTTTGTACCTCTAACGGCTCGACAAGCAAAGGTCAATATTGCAATGAGCAACTCCTTCGGCTTCGGAGGCCATAATTCCTGCTTAGTCGTGGGAAAAGTTTAGCCCGGATATTTCACACGATTTGGGCGGTTTTGCTAAGCTGTGCCACTAAACGAGCTTGAAAAGCAGGCCATCATAGACACGTTGGCCAAAACAAAAGGCAACCGCGAAAATGTAGGGGCAACCCCACGTGGTTGCCCTAATTTGCTATCGCGGCCACACAGGGCCGCCACTACGTGATTTACAGGCTGGCCGTTACATCTGGGTTTTCTTCGTCTGTTTGCCAATTGAGAGGGTTTTCAGCAATATACTGACGAATGTGATTTAATTCTTCTTCATTGCTTATAATATGTTCGTAATAATTACGCTGCCATAATTTCCCGCCAAACGCTGACCATCCATTTTGTTTTACACCCCGAATGTATTGATTGGTTGTCATCGTCTTGAACCAATTCACAATATCCCCCAACGTAGGGGCAACCCCATGTGGTTGCCCTAATTTGCTATGATGTTGTCCCGATGCGTTGTTCAACGTAGGGGCAAACCCATGTGGTTGCCCGAATTTATCATGTTGTTGCCCTGATTTGCCACGTGGTTGCCCTAATTTGCTATCGCGGCCACACCGGGCCGACCCTACGATGTTTACGATTCCGTGAAAATGGTTCGACATAATAATATATCCATCTGTCTGAACCGAAGGGAATTTGCCGCCCACCTTACGCCACCACGTCCTGACCATAAAGCCGGCGTTATTCAATCGCATCTGGTCATTCACTATATTCCCAAACATACACGCATGGTTTCCCCCCTCGTCGTGAAAATACAACCGTCCATCAATACCTTTATCTGCTCCCTTTTTTTCTCAACAGGCCGAACTCCAATCAGACTCATCTCCTAATTCTGCTTTTGGTTTCCGGGTCCCCCTATTCACCAAAGCATGAACTTCCTCAATACACCTCTCCAAATCATACTTGAACTCATACACCCAAAACCTCTTTACAATCCATCCCATCATGCTTAATCTGATGTCTCTTTTTATGTCACCGATGCACCGCTCACCGGTAATATCGCGGTAATACAATTCGCCGTCTATTTCCACATTTATGGGTGGCTCATGGTCCAGAATAGCAAGGTCAAGCTTATATTGATGTATGGCAAGTTGTGGCGTTGCTTCTATTCCCCGGCCCTTAAGTTTGTAATAAAACATTTCCTCCCATTGCGAATCAAACAGCTCCTTATACTGTCCCTTCTTAAACACATCAACTTTACGTGCGCGCCCTACATACTGAACAAATTTCTCAAGATACTCGATTTTCGATTTTGCACACGCTTCTCTATCCCCCACAATATGTAGTTCCGCTCGTGGCCTAGTTATCGCAACGTTAAACAAATTTTGCGTATGGGTTAAGAACCCCCTGGTCAGCTCCTGCATCCCACTCGAAACAACCGGCGAAAAAATTATGATATCTCTTTCGTCCCCTTGGTATCCATGCGCAGTATCAATTTTCAAATCCAACGCTTCCATGATGTCAACTGTCACACCTCTAAGAACTAAATCCTTAATTTTGTTCTCCTGCTCTCTAAAGGGTGTTACGATCCCTATAGACGCCCCTTTCCCTAACGCTTTGGGAATAAGCCCTTGCAAAACATCAACTACAGCTTTGCTTTCCTCTATGTTATACGCGCTTCCCCCTGATGGTCTTATCACTTTCCCCTTAACATCATGCCAACAAATCCCTTCCACCTCCCCGGTCTCTTTTAGCTGTCTATAGTCAGTCCATACTCTCAATTGGTTTCCGTAGA
This sequence comes from uncultured Pirellulales bacterium, assembly GCA_964417935.1. Taxonomy (GTDB): domain Bacteria; phylum Planctomycetota; class Phycisphaerae; order Sedimentisphaerales; family Anaerobacaceae; genus NIOZ-UU13. Next base: position 3,026 of record CAYQKF010000048.1, on the reverse strand, counting down.
ACGCCTCATTCGAGAATTGGACTATCTCAACTCTGCTCCGGTAATGATCTTTCAGTATCGTGTACGCTCCCGACGTACCAATGGTCGTTCTACATAGGTCAAAAAGTGATTGGCCGCTATACAGAAACCTTTGTTCACCAATCTACGTTAGTCCGTGCTTTGCCTGCAACTGCTGATCATCAATCTTCGAAATATTGGATACATGAATTAGTTGTTTTTCATCGCCGATTATTACGGCTCTTTTTCCTCGCACCAACATTGGTAGAGCTGAAGCTATATCGCACTGTGACGCTTCATCAATAACCACCAAATCAACGGCCCCCACACTCAAAGGCGCCACGTGCCGAACAGACAGGTTTGTCACACAAATTGCCGGAAAAGCCTTGACCACCGATGAGAATAGTTTCTTCTTTTGCTTGCGCAACTCTTCGACGAGCGCACCGCCGGTTCGATCCTCTTCTATCCTTTTCACTGCTGCGGCGTAATCAGCAATATCACTCCGAACACGCGTACCTAGACTTTTCAACTTCGCTCGCATAATCGCGTCAACATATCTTGGGCTTAATTTGCATTTATGCTCTTGGAGCACACTTAGCTTGTTCTCAAGCTGTACAACTGTTGTTGCCGAACCATTTTCGTTATCTTGTAACTTAAAACATTCGTTGTACAACGTCGCTATTTCAACGCTGTCGCAAAGCCGTTTTGCTACCTTCACAATATCGTGTTCTTCTATTTCTTTGAGGAAGTACTTCCTCACCTCATCACCGAAGCCGCTTGTGTTTAATATCTTCTCAACTCGTTTCCTCAATCGCTTCTCAAGGTTTGTACCAACCACTCCCCAAATCCGGTCCCAAATCCCACTGCCTCCAGATTCTATTTTTTCGACCCAGCGTGCCACTTTATTCACGTTTGCCTTTACAACACGTTCCCTCCCATTCCGCATCAGTAATTCAATCAGCTTCTCAGGCAGTCTCACCTCAATCGACCTAATAACCGCATCAAGACTCGATATCTTGTTGCGCATCCCGTAGCAGTCTCGCATGCGTCTCCATGTTTCATTCTCTTCCGACGTAATATTCTGTAGCTCGCGTGCCAAACTCTCTCTCACCTCTTCCAGAGACCTTGTATCACATGCAATAGCCTTATCAACGGCTGCCAACAACTGCTCGGCAAAAACGCTTTCTCGCGCATTCTTACCAAATTTTAAGATGATGGGCTCCTCTTGGATCTCGTTAATTCGCTGAAGCACCACATCTACCGCCTGGTGATTCTTGCTTCCGAATAGCACGCTCTCTCCTCGCGCGACAGCAGTCGCAATTATATTAATAACTACCTGCGACTTCCCGGTTCCTGGAGGCCCAGTTATCACAGTCAAGCTTTTCCCAAATGCGTTCTTAATGCTCTGCCGTTGTTCGTCATTGAGCGGGGTAATTTCCACAAGATCTGTGTTGTCCCCATCACGAGAAACCGGTTCATTCCATTCGTCTCTCCGTATTAGCGCTTCCACAACCGGCATTTCGGGCACTTCCGCACCGCTAATCATACTTTCCAATTCCTTCAACTCTTCTTCCAAGCCAAAGGTATATTTCGAACCCTGTGTAACAAATACCATTCCTGCAGCATAAAATCCTGTCTGTACATCCTGCAGATCAATGCATCGGTACACGACCTTACTCAAATCAGGGTCAATGTAATTATCAAGTCCAAATACTTCTCTCAGCTCCGCTGCAACCTGCCTGAAGTTTTCATAATATCCTCTATCCTCATCCCACTGCTCAAGCACCTTTTCAACAAATGCACGCTTCTCCTCTTGTCTCGCAACTACACCACGCATATTAAGAACACTGGCATTAACCTGAGGTCTAAATTCGTTCTCCCGGACTATCGTAAAGGTTTCAGCATCCCTTTGCACGGAAACTGGAAAAACCAACAGAGGCATCACGAACGAAGACCTTTGCCCGGTGTCTTTCCGGACAAAGCTCTGAACAAAGATCGGATACGAGTAATAATAGTTCGGGCGTCTTCTCCATCTTGTTTTTCTTCCAAATCGATGGCACTTCCCAGCATCCTCTAATTGATACACCTCCTTACCCGACGACAGCCACTCTTTCTCAGAAGGACACAAAATGAAGCCATCATTTTCATCCGATCCCCAGAATCGTATGTCGCTCAAGCTCTCAGTCTCCACACATTCTGTGTAGTAACGAATTAGCTTCACAAACACGTTTTTCGCGGACTCATCCAATTGTGCTCTCTCATCTCCTTTCGGGGCGGATACCATCTCGTCTGAGGGAGCGCGTTTCCCACCAACCGAATTGCTACTGCATGCGCTAATAGACCTGGTACCTCTGCAGATAGGAAACCTAGTGCAACTGTAAAACTGTCTGCCTGCATTCCGACCTCGGCGGGCTGTTTTTACAACCATCGGTGAACCACACACCGGACACTTTACTATATGCTTCCTTTTCATAGGTGCTCCGCCTATTTCTGTCTTATCCTACCCCAAAACCGCATTTCCCGTCAACGCAAGGAATTCCGCACATTTGAGGGAAATTATAAAGGATAGAGTTCCGATTTCAATAGGAAAAAAGGTGGGCAAAAAAAGTGCATTTTTGGTCATTTTTTTGTTGACATTGTTTGAAAAAACGTTAAAATACGCCCATGTTAGCCTTTCCCTTAGGGGCCAGCAGGCAAACATAAACCGCCAGTAGGCGAAGATTGCATATCAGAATCTCGTAGCGCAGCGAAGACCCCGCACCAATTGTCCAGCACCAAAAAGACGTGTTTTTTGGTGCTGGGCACGACTAATTGGTGCTGGGCCAACCACCTCCCTCCCATACCACATAAGCACTTCCACCACCCCAAAACCGCAACGTCCTATAATTCTGTAGCCGCTCACTAAACGCTCTACGCTATCCCTACGCTGCACGATCCACGCGCCACGACTCAATCCTCACCTCTTCCATCCCCCCTAGCCCAACTTTCGCAGTTAGGCGGTGAAACCACGATTTTTAAAAAATTTTCCC